>NZ_JAFRFW010000436.1:0-5236 GCF_017434145.1 Saccharopolyspora sp.
CGGGCCTTGTCCACCGCCAGGCTATCGACCGCCGCGGGGGCCGGGCGTCCACCGCGGGTGTGGGTGTCGGTTCGATCTCACGCCGATGACCATGCCCGCGGCGATGACTAGGGTGGCTACGGCCCGGCCGCAGGACCACCCGAAGGCCGGACTACTATCCGCAGACGGCAGCGATCGTTCCGGGCGCAGGCCGCGAGGTCGTCACCCGGCGCGCCGCCGACGATGCGCCGACCCGACCGGGTCGGGCGGTCCCGCAGGCGGGTCCGCGCAATCACGAGGAACTGTGCAGGAGGCACCGTGACGGCCGTCGCGCCAGAGCCGATAGCCACGCGCCCCTATCCGGTGCGCAAAACGGTCAAGGGGTCGTTCCTGGCGCGGATGCTCCGCACCACCGACCACAAGCAGATCGGCATCCTCTACCTCGTCACCTCGATCGCCTTCTTCATCGTGGGCGGGCTGATGGCGATGCTGATCCGCGGGGAGCTGGCCACGCCGGGGCTGCAGTTCCTGTCCCAGGAGCAGTACAACCAGCTGTTCACGATGCACGGCACGATCATGCTGCTGCTGTACGCGACGCCGATCCTGTTCGGCTTCGCGAACGTGATCCTGCCGCTGCAGATCGGCTCGCCGGACGTGGCGTTCCCGCGGCTGAACGCCTTCTCCTACTGGCTTTACCTGTTCGGTGGGCTGATGGTCGTCAGCGGCTTCCTGCTGCCCGGCGGTGCGGCCGACTTCGGCTGGTTCGCCTACACGCCGCTGTCCGACGCGATGCACTCGCCGGGCCACGGTGCCGACTTCTGGATCGCCGGGCTGGTGGTCTCCGGGCTGGGCACCATTCTCGGCGGCGTCAACATGGTCACCACGGTGGTGTGCCTGCGCGCGCCCGGCATGACCATGTTCCGGATGCCGATCTTCACCTGGAACATCCTGGTGACCAGCATCCTGATCCTGCTGGCGTTCCCGATCCTGACCGCGGCGCTGATGGGCCTGATGGCCGACCGGCACCTGGGTGCGCACGTGTTCGACCCGGCCAACGGCGGGACGATCCTGTACCAGCACCTGTTCTGGTTCTTCGGGCACCCCGAGGTCTACATCGTGGCGCTGCCGTTCTTCGGCATCGTCTCGGAGATCTTCCCGGTGTTCAGCCGCAAGCCGCTGTTCGGCTACAACGGCCTGGTGTACGCGACGCTGGGCATCGCGGCGCTGTCGGTGGTGGTGTGGGCGCACCACATGTACGCGACCGGCGCGGTGCTGCTGCCGTTCTTCTCGTTCACCACGTTCCTGATCGCCATCCCGACCGGCATGAAGTTCTTCAACTGGATCGGCACCATGTGGCGCGGCCAGTTGACCTTCGAATCACCGATGATCTTCAGCATCGGCTTCCTGGTGACGTTCCTGTTCGGCGGCCTGACCGGTGTGCTGCTGGCCGCGCCGCCGCTGGACTTCCACGTCTCGGACACCTACTTCGTGGTGGCGCACTTCCACTACGTGCTCTACGGCACGATCGTGTTCGCGACCTTCGCCGGGATCTACTTCTGGTTCCCGAAGATGACCGGCCGGATGATGGACGAGCGGCTGGGCAAGCTGCACTTCTGGCTCACCTTCATCGGCTTCCACACCACGTTCCTGGTGCAGCACTGGCTGGGCAACGAGGGCATGGTCCGGCGCTACGCGGACTACCTGGAATCCGACGGGTTCACCGGGCTGAACATGCTCTCCACGGTGGGCGCGTTCATCCTCGGCGCCTCGATGCTTCCGTTCCTGTGGAACGTGTTCAAGAGCTACCGCTACGGCGAGATCGTCTCGGTCGACGACCCGTGGGGTTACGGCAACTCGCTGGAGTGGGCCACCTCGTGCCCGCCGCCGCGGCACAACTTCACCGAACTGCCCCGGATCCGGTCCGAGCGCCCGGCGTTCGAGCTGCACTACCCGCACGTCGCGGAGCGGATGCGGCTGGAGGGCCACGTGGGCCTCACCGGCAAACCGCTGTCGCACGCGGCGGCCCCGACGGAGAAGGCCGCGCAGGCCATCGTCCCGCCGGAGCAGGGCGGCGACCGCGACTCCAGGGAGAAGTAGCGCGAAAAAGCAACGTGATGTGCGCGCTAGTCCCGGACCGCACACCTGTGCAAGGGTCGGACTGGCTCAGCTGACGAAACCCCGGCGGGCCGCTGAGGCTCGCCGGGGTTTCTCGTGTTCCCACCGGAAAGGAGTGCCGGCAGCCGTGAGCACGCCGAACCCCACCACCGTGTTGATCACAGTGACCGGGAAGGACAAGCCGGGCGTCACGTCCGTGCTGTTCGCCGCCCTCACCGCGCACGGGGTGGACATCGTCGACGTCGAGCAGGTCGTGATCCGCGGCAGGCTCGTGCTCGGGGTGCTGGTCTCCACCGAGCGCGACCCCGAGCACCTGCAGGAGGCCGTGGAGCAGGCGATGGCCACCGTCGGCATGAGCGTCGACGTGGAGATCGGCGCGCGCGACGGCGATCCGGCGAAGCTGGAGTCCACGCACGTCGTGGTCGTGCTCGGGCATCCGGTTTCGGCGCGCAGCTTCACCGAGGTCTCCCGCAGGCTCGCCGAGCTGGGCGTGAACATCGACGGCATCCGGCGGGTCGCGGACTACCCGGTGACGGGGCTGGAGTTGCAGGTCACCGCGCCGGACCTGAGCGAGCAGACCGGTGCGGCGCTGACCACCGCGATGGGCGACCTCTCCGCAGGCCTCGGCGTCGATGTGGCGGTGGAACGCGCCGGGCTGACCCGCCGCGCCAAGCGGCTGGTCGTGTTCGACGTGGATTCCACGCTGATCCAGGGCGAAGTCATCGAGATGCTGGCCGCGAAGGCCGGCTGCGAGCAAGCCGTCCGCGAGGTCACCGAGCGCGCGATGCGCGGCGAGCTGGACTTCGCCGAGTCGCTGCGGGAGCGCTGCAAGGTGCTGGCGGGGCTGCCCGCCTCGGTGCTGGACGAGGTGGCCGCCGAGCTGGAGCTCACTCCCGGTGCCCGCACGACGGTGCGCACGCTGCGCAGGCTGGGTTTCCACACCGGCGTCGTCTCCGGCGGGTTCAGCCAGATCGTCGATCACCTGGTGGACGAGCTGGGGCTGGACTTCAGCGCGGCGAACGAGCTGGAGGTCGTGGACGGCAAGCTCACCGGCCGGGTGCTCGGCGAGATCGTGGACCGGCCGGGCAAGGCCCGCGCGTTGCAGCGGTTCGCCGACGAGTTCGGAGTGCCGAACGGGCAGTGCGTGGCGGTCGGGGACGGTGCGAACGACATCGACATGCTCTCCGCGGCCGGGCTCGGCGTGGCGTTCAACGCGAAACCGGCGCTGCGCGAGGTGGCCGACACCGCGCTGTCGCACCCGTTCCTGGACGCGGTGCTGTTCGTGCTGGGCGTGACGCGCGCCGAGGTGGAGGTCGCCGACGCCGAGGACGGTGTGCTGCGCCGCGTTCCGCTGGAGGCGTGAGCACCTCGGGCGTACCGGGCCGGCTCCGCGCAATCCGCCTCCAGCGGAAGGCGCGGCTCACGGCCGCAGGATCGCGGGCAGCGTGCGGTGGCCGTTCGAGATGAACGAATCGCCGGCCGGGCGGGTTTCGCCGTGCCGGTGATGTCCGGGAACCGCGCGAAGATCGCCGGTAGCGCGACTTCCGCTTCGAGCCGCGCCAGCGGGGCACCGAGGCAGTAGTGCGGCCCGTGCCCGAACGCGAGGTGCGCGTCGGGTTGTCTGCCGGGGTCGAATTCGTCGGCATCGGTGTGGTGGTCCGGGTGCCGGTTCGCTGCCAGCAAACCGGCCATGATCGGTTCACCTGGGGCGATCGTGCCGCCGCCGGGCAGGTCGATGTCCTCGGTGGCGAAGCGCATCGGCAGGTTGGCCAGCGGTGGCTGCCAGCGCAGCGATTCCTCGACGACGGCGGTCCAGCTCACTTCGCCCGCGGTGATCCGCTCCCGCACCTGCGGCCGCGCCAGCAGTGCCGCTGCTGCATCCGCCGCATGCGCAACCGGCGACCGGGTGGCTTCGTTGAGGAGATCAGGTGGTGGCGAATCAGCGCTTGGGAGGAACCGTGGACGAGGAATCGATCCGGATCGAGGCCGCACCCGACTTGGTGTGGGCGCTGCTCGCGGACGTCACGCGGATGCCGGAGTGGAGCCCGAACCTGCGCCGCTGCGCCTGGCGCGGTGCGGAACGACGCGCGGTCCCCGGCGCCCGGTTCACCGGTTTCAACCGCCTCGGACCGCTGACCGTGCCGATGCCGAACGTCGTGGAACGGGCCGAGCCCGCGCAGGAGTTCTCGTTCCGCACCGGTTTGCACAACACGCTGTGGCGCTACGTGCTCAGCACGGACGGCGCGGGCACTGTCGTGACCGAACAGCGGGACACGTCCGCGACGCGGCATTGGCTGATGCGGCCGATGTACGGGATCGCGGGCGGTCGCGAGAAGTTCGCCGAGTCCTTCCGCGAGGGCATGCGCGAAACCCTCCGCGGCCTGAAAGCGGCCGCCGAGCGCTGAGTCCGGTGCCCCCGGCCCCGGCCGTCCCGTGCGCAGCGGACAATCGGGGACGTGCTCGACGCCGCTGTGTTCGATCCGCTGCTGACCAGGTACGCCTCGTGGCTGGCGATGCCGACCGAGTCGACCGCCGACACCTCGGACGAAGATCCCGAGCAGGTCGTGCTGATGCCGATGGTGCTGCGGATCGAGCGCAACGATCCGCCGCCGCGCACGGCGCTGCTGGAAGCCGCGGCCGCGGCCGCGCTCGGCGTGTGCCTGGACGAGCGCTCGAAGACGGGCGGGGAGTGGCACGAGCCGGTGCACCGCTGGATCTCCGGGCGCATCCGCAAGGTGGCGCGGCGAGCTCGCGGTTCGCATTGGGCCGCGGTGCAGGAGCTGCCGGGCCGCACCTTCGAGGTCGGCGGTGCCGAGGTGCGCGCGTTCCTGCCGACGCGGGTCGCGGACATGCCGAAGGAACTCACCCGGCTGCAGATCTCCGGTAGCGAGCTGGAGGTGGATGAGCCGGGGCCGCCGCCCGCCGGTGCGCCGGTGCTGTGGCTGAACCCGGAAGTCCCGATGAGCGCGGGCAAAGCTGCTGCGCAGGTGGGGCACGCGACGATGTTCCTGGCCGCGTTGCTGCACGGTTCCGGGCGGGACGAGGAACTCGAGTCCTGGTTCGCCGCCGGGCTGCCGTGCGCCGTGCGCACCGCCGACGCCCGGACGTGGGCGCGCTTGGACCCCGGCGGCGATCCCGGGGC
>NZ_JAFRFW010000437.1:0-5728 GCF_017434145.1 Saccharopolyspora sp.
CGGCGGAGGTGGGCGTGGCCGCGCCGACCTGCTTGGGGTTGTGGAAAGCGCTGCTGAAGAACGTGCGGTACTCGCCGATCCGGGCGGCCGGTTTGATCAGCGGTTTCCTGCGGGCGGACGAGCGGCTGTCCTGCTGGGCTGTCACGTCTCTCCTCGGAGCACGGGCCGCGCGCGCCGATGGTCGAGCGATCGGACGATCACGGCGGTGGACGAGCGGAATGATCAGGCGGTGCGCCGGCCTGCGCGTGGACGCACTGCTGCCGGACCGCGTTGTCGGGCAGCCGATCGAGTTGAACGTAGACAGCGGGGAACGCGCACCGCAACCACCCCCGCCAGTGATCGGCGGGCGCAAATCGGTGATCTTCTACGCGTTTCCGGTGTTGCGGGCGGTGCGCTCGGCCGTGCCCGGCGCGACCGGCGCAGTCCGCCTCGCACCCGGGGTGAAGTGCCCATTCGGCGTGCGCGTACAGTGGAGCATCGGCGCACGCATCGCGCCGGTTTGCCGTGCCTTGAGGGAACACCGGCCCCTTGGGGAGTCGGTTCCGCTTCGAGGATCCGGCCCATGAGGAGCCTGGTTCCAGGAACGGAAGTCCTTTTCGGGCTGCTGTCCTCCGGGCGCTGCGCTCGGAGGGGTTCGCAGGGGCTTTTTCCTGGGAGCGTCTTCTCGCCGCACGGCTCGCCGCCGTTTTCCAGGGGGTGTCCGAACCGGTCGAAGTGCGTCCGATCGCTTGTCCTGGGAAGTCTCCGGGGCGGGCGGCCGAAGGCGCAAGCCTACAAACCGTCACCGTCACGAAACGCGGAGGACATGGGCAAGAAGGACGGGGCCAGTGAGGTCGAGGGTCGGGTGATCGAACCGCTACCCAACGCGATGTTCCGCGTCGAGTTGGAGAACGGGCACAAGGTCCTCGCGCACATCAGTGGCAAGATGCGACAGCACTACATCCGCATCCTGCCCGAAGACCGGGTCGTCGTGGAGCTCTCGCCCTACGACCTCTCCCGTGGGCGCATCGTCTACCGCTACAAGTGACCTCCACGGTGTCCGGCGAGACCGGGCACGCCGTCCGAGCAGGAGCACGACCGTGAAGGTCCAGCCGAGTGTGAAGAAGATCTGCGACAAGTGCCAGATCATCCGCCGTCACGGGCGGGTGCTGGTGATTTGCGACAACCAGCGCCACAAGCAGCGCCAGGGCTGATCGCGACTCGCAGCCAGACAACCGAGGGAACTCCCCTGACCAGCCGGTCCGCGAGTGGACCGGTGCGACCCCCGGGTCCAGGCCGGGGCTCCGCGCGCTGACACCGGCGCGGGGACGGCAGGGGTTGCAGACCTGGAACGAACCGAAGGAGACCTGCCGAGATGGCACGGATCAGCGGTGTCGACCTCCCGCGCGACAAGCGCATGGAGATCGCGCTGACTTACATCTTCGGGGTCGGCCGCAGCCGGTCCCAGGAGATCCTGAAAGCGACGGACGTCCCGTTCGACGTCCGGGCGAAGGACCTCGACGACGATCAGCTCGCGCGGCTGCGCGAGCACATCGAGAACAACTACCGGGTCGAGGGTGACCTGCGCCGCGAGGTCGCGGCCGACATCCGCCGGAAGATCGAAATCGGCTGCTACGAGGGCACGCGGCACCGCCGCCACCTGCCGTTGAACGGGCAGCGGACGAAGACCAACGCCCGCACCCGCAAGGGGCCGAAGAAGACGGTCGCCGGCAAGAAGAAGGCCGGGAAGAAGTAAGCCTCGCTAGGAGACCACGACAGCTATGCCACCCAAGTCTCGCGCCGGCGCCGTCAAGAAGGTGCGGCGCAAGGAAAAGAAGAATGTTGCGCACGGACAGGCGCACATCAAGAGCACCTTCAACAACACCATCGTGTCGGTCACGGACCCGACCGGTGCGGTGATCAGCTGGGCCTCCGCGGGCCACGTCGGGTTCAAGGGCTCCCGCAAGTCCACCCCGTACGCCGCGCAGATGGCCGCGGAGAACGCCGCCCGCAAGGCCGCCGAGCACGGCATGAAGAAGGTCGACGTGTTCGTCAAGGGCCCCGGTTCCGGCCGGGAGACGGCGATCCGCTCGCTGCAGGCCGCCGGCCTCGAGGTCGGCACGATCCAGGACGTGACCCCGCAGCCGCACAACGGCTGCCGGCCGCCCAAGCGGCGCCGGGTCTGATCGCGGGAAGGGAGTAGAAGAAGATGGCACGTTACACCGGTCCCGCGACCCGTAAGTCCCGCCGGTTGAAGGTCGATCTCGTCGGCGGTGACCAGGCGTTCGAGCGCCGTCCGTACCCGCCGGGCCAGCACGGCCGCGCGCGGATCAAGGAAACCGAGTACCTGCTGCAGCTGCAGGAGAAGCAGAAGGCCCGCTACACCTACGGCGTGCTGGAGCGGCAGTTCCGCTCCTACTACGAGGAGGCCAACCGGCGCTCCGGCCGTACCGGCGAGAACCTGCTGCAGCTGCTGGAGTCCCGGCTGGACAACGTCATCTACCGGTCGGGCCTGGCCCGCACCCGGCGGATGGCCCGCCAGCTGGTCAACCACAGCCACTTCCTGGTCAACGGCCAGAGCGTGAACATCCCCAGCTTCCAGGTGTCCAAGTTCGACATCATCGACGTGCGGCCGAAGTCGCTGGGCATGACGCCGTTCATCATCGCCAAGGAGACCCTGGGCGAGCGGCCGGTTCCGGGTTGGCTGCAGGTCGTGCCGTCGAACCTGCGGATCCTGGTGCACCAGCTCCCGGAGCGCGCGCAGATCGACACCCCGGTCACCGAGCAGCTCATCGTCGAGTTCTACTCGAAGTGACGCTTCCCGCCGGCGGCCACGCGTGGTCGCCGGCGGTGGCAGTTCGGGTGGCGGGATCGGATTCCGCCGCCCGCCCGCGATCTCCGCGGGCCGCCATCCCATCGGCGTCAAATGGCGGGCGCCGTGAGGAAAGGAAACCCAAGTGCTCATCTCCCAGCGACCCTCACTGGCCGAAGAGGCCGTGACCGAGACCCGCTCCCGGTTCACCATCGAACCGCTGGAGCCCGGGTTCGGCTACACCCTCGGCAACTCGCTGCGCCGGACGTTGCTGTCCTCCATTCCCGGCGCGGCGGTCACCAGCCTGCGCATCGACGGTGTGCTGCACGAGTTCACCACGATTCCGGGCGTGAAGGAGGACGTCACCGACGTCATCCTGAACCTCAAGGAGCTCGTCACGAGCTCCGAGGAGGACGAGCCGGTGACCATGTACCTGCGCAAGCAGGGCCCGGGTGAGGTCACCGCGGCGGACATCGTGCCGCCGGCCGGGGTGACCGTGCACAACCCGGATCTGCACATCGCCACGCTCAACGGCAAGGGCAAGCTGGAGATCGAGCTCGTCGTCGAGCGCGGTCGCGGCTACGTCCCTGCGGTGCAGAACAAGCAGACCGGCGCGGAGATCGGCCGCATCCCGGTGGACTCGATCTACTCGCCGGTGCTGAAGGTGACCTACAAGGTCGAGGCCACCCGCGTCGAGCAGCGCACCGACTTCGACAAGCTGATCCTGGACGTCGAGACCAAGCCGTCGATCACCCCGCGGGACGCGGTGGCTTCGGCCGGTCGGACCCTGGTTGAGCTGTTCGGGCTGGCGCGCGAGCTCAACGTGGACGCCGAGGGCATCGAGATCGGGCCGTCGCCCGCGGAGGCCGACACCATCGCGGCCTACGCGATGCCGATCGAGGACCTGGACCTGACGGTGCGCTCCTACAACTGCCTCAAGCGGGAGGGCATCCACACCGTCGGCGAGCTGGTTTCGCGCAGCGAGGCGGACCTGCTGGACATCCGCAACTTCGGTGCGAAGTCCATCGACGAGGTCAAGCTGAAGCTGGTCGGTCTGGGCCTGTCGCTCAAGGACAGCCCGCCCGGGTTCGACCCGACGGCCGCGGCCGCCGAGTACCCCTCGGAAGGCTGGGCCGCAGGCGACGACACCCCGCTGGGTTCCTTGTCGGTTGCCGAGGACGGCGACTACGACGACGGCCAGGACTACGCGGAGACGGAGCAGCTGTAGCTGTGTTGCGCGGAGGGCTACCCGATCCGCGCTTTGAGAGGAGCAACCGATGCCCACCCCCACCAAGGGAGCGCGTCTCGGCGGGTCGCCGTCGCACGAGCGGCTGATGCTGGCCAACCTGGCCACTTCGCTGTTCGAGCACGGGAAGATCACCACGACCGAGGCCAAGGCGAAGCGGCTGCGGCCGCTGGCCGAGCGTCTGATCACCAAGGCGAAAAAGGGCGATCTGCACAACCGTCGCGAGGTCATGAAGACCATCCGCGACAAGGACGTGGTGCACAAGCTGTTCGACGAGATCGGCCCGCACTTCGCGGACCGGCCGGGCGGCTACACCCGGATCATCAAGGCGATGCCGCGCCGCGGTGACAGCGCCAAGATGGCCGTGATCGCGCTGGTGACGGAGAAGACCGTCACGTCCGAGGCGGAGGCCGCGCGCGGCACCAAGTTCGCCAAGGACGCCGCCCCTGCCGAGCAGGTCACCGAGGCCACGCCGGCCGAGGAGAAGGGCGGTGCCGCGGACGCCGAGGCCGTCGAGTCCACCGAGTCGGCCGAGGAGACCGAGAAGAAGGACGAGTCCTGATTCCTCCCGAAGCCGGGAACGAGCCCGCTGCTCCCTCCGGGGGCGGCGGGCTCGTTCGTCTTCGGCTGGACATCGCCTACGAGGGCACCGACTTCTCGGGCTGGGCGCGCCAGCCGGGATTGCGCACGGTGCAGGGCCTGCTCGAGGACGCGCTGGCGAAGCAGCCGCCGGGGCGTGCGGTGCCGCGCTCGGTCGTCGTGGCGGGCCGCACCGATGCCGGGGTGCATGCGGACGGGCAGGTCGTGCACGTCGACGCCGTGCCGTTCGAGTCGCCTGCGCAAGCACGCGTTCCCGTCGATGAGCGGGGCGTTCCGGATCTGGAGCGGATGCGGCACCGGTGGAACCGGATCTTGCCCGGCGACGTGCGCGTGCTGCGGGTGTCGGTGGCTCCGGAGGGGTTCGACGCGCGGTTTTCCGCGCTGCGGCGGCATTACCGGTATCAGGTCTCGGATGCGCCGTGGGGCGTGGATCCGTTGCGGCGGCGGGACACGCTGGCTTGGAACCGTCCGGTCGATGTGGACGTGCTGGATGCGTGCGCGCAGGATTTGTTGGGGCTCAAGGATTTCGCCGCGTTCTGCAAGCCGCGCGAGGGCGCCACGACGGTGCGCGAGTTGCAGCGCTTCTCCTGGGAGCGGGTGGGTGAGCACCTGATCCTCGCGCGGGTCAGCGCGGACGCCTTCTGCCATTCGATGGTGCGCAGCCTGGTGGGGGCGCTGCTCATGGTCGGCGATGGGCGGCGTGGCCGGGATTGGCCCGCCGAGCTGGCTGATTCGGGGGAGCGGACCAGTTCGGTCGCGCCGGCGCACGGGCTCACCCTCGTGGGCGTCGATTATCCGGACGCCGCGGGGCTGGCCGACCGCGCTGCGCAGGCCAGGGCCGTTCGCACGCTGCGCTGATCCGCCTGCGACGCCGGTCTCAGCGGGTTGGCGCAAGTGGCTCCGCCGCTCCTGACCTAGGCGAGAACGCCGTGCAGTGCTTTGTCGACCAGTTCGGCGACCGCGGGCTGCGCCCGCTCCCGCCGATCGCGCCGCAGGCCGATGCGGCTGCGCCGGTCCAGCACGTCCTCGGTTTCCAGTGCGCCTTCGTGCCGCACCGCCCACAGCACTTCGGCGGCGGTGAGGTCGATGCC
>NZ_JAFRFW010000438.1:0-5094 GCF_017434145.1 Saccharopolyspora sp.
GCAACCGGTTGCCACGCTAGTGCCCGAGTCCGGGTGGGAACAGGGTGCGTTACGGAGCCGTCGGCTGGGCCGCGGGTTCGCGCTCGTCCTCGGCAAGGGCGGCGGTGATCTCCTCGGCAGCCGGGGGAGCGTCCCGGTGCAGCGTTCCTACGAGTCCGAACAGCGCCAGCGACACGAGCACCGGCGAGACCACGGTGATCGCTTCCTGCAGTTGCAGCACGTACTTGGTGACCGCGAACGTGATCAGCCCGCCTGCCCACGAGGCCAGCGCCGCGGCCGGCCCGATGCGCCGGAACGGGCGCAGCATCCCCAGCATCATCGGGATCGAGATCGGCCCGATCAGCGCACCGACCCATGCGACGATGATGCCCAACACCCCGCCGAGGTTTTCGGCGTTGATGGCGATCACGACGCTGAGGAACACGAACGCCACGGTCAGCACCCGGCCCGCCGCCAGGAACTGCTTGTCGGTGAATCCCTTGGCACGGCGCCAGATCTTCGGCAGCACGTCGCGGGTCATCACCGCGGAGATGGCGGTGGCGTCGGAGGCGGCCATGGCCATCGTGTGCGAGAAGACGCCGACGAGCACCAGTCCGAGCAGGCCCGCGGGCAGGAATTGCAGGGCCATCTCGGCATAGACGTCCTCCGGGTCGGACACCTGCACCAGCAGCGGCCCGGCGAACATCGGCAGCATCAGCACTACCGGCCACAGCAGGTACAAGCCGCTGGACAGCAGCGCGGTGCGGCGGGCGGCGCGGGCATCGGGGGTGGCGATGTAGCGCTGCGCCAGGTTCCACATGCCGCCGTTGTACTCGAAGGTCTTCACGATCACGTACACCAGCAGGAAGTAGGCGGGGTAGTCGCTCGTGGTCGGGTCGGTGTGCCCGGACGGCAGCGCGCTCCAGAACGTCGCGTAGTTCAACCCCTTGTCCGCCAACGCGATACCGACCGCCGCGATCATCGCGAACGCCGCGACGCCCTGGATGACGAACTGCCCGAGCTCGGTCAGCGCGTCCGCCCAAAGGCCCCCGGCGGTGCAGTACACGAGCGTGACCACGGCGGTGATGACGATGCCCCACACCAGCGGCACGCCGACGAACTCCTGCAGCAGCAGGGCGATCGCCGACCACTTCGCCGCCACGTCGAAGACCTTCAGCAGCGACCCGCTCCACGCCAGCACCTGCTGCGTGGTGACGTTGAACCGGCGCGCGAGGTACTCCAGCGGGGAGGCGATGCCGTAGTGCAGGCGCAGCCTGTTCCACTTCGGCGCGAACAGGAAGGCGCCGATGCCGGTGGCGATCGCGAGCGGGAACATGAACACGACGTAGGACACGATGCCCTGCTCGTAGGCCACTCCGGCGTAGGCGACGAACACGACCGCGCTGTAGCCGGACATGTGGTGCGAGATCCCGGCCAGCCACCACGGCATCCGCCCGCCTGCGGTGAAGAAGTCCGCGGTGTCTGCGACCTGGCGGTGCGCCCAGACCCCGATGCCCAGCATGACCAGCAGGTAGCCTGCCACGACCGCCCAGTCCAGCGGATGCATGTCGATTCCTCTCCCGGCGCCGGTACGGTTCGCCCCGTTCTCCGGCTTCCACCTCGTTGTGCGGGATCGCCGCGCGACTCGGCCCGCAGGCCGACTTCGAGCGCGTACAAGCTAGGCAAGCGCGCAACCGCGCGGCAATCGGTTGCCAACAGTTGCCTTGCTCCGGCCGGGACGTGGGCTGCGCGGATCCGGTGCCGGCCGGTGTCGGCAACTCGCGGCAACTCCTTGGCTCCCGGCGGTTTCCGCGCTGACGATCACACGACCGCCGGGTCGCGGCGTCCGGCCGATCGGCCCGTGGAGGTGCTCAGGCGGCGTGCGCCAGCTGGGCGTGCGCGCCCGTCCGGATGGAGGAGCAGCATGGTCAACGCGCGGTTCTCCCGGCGTCAGGTCGTCCTCGGTGCCGCTGCGGTACCACTGGCATGGTCCGTCTTGCCGCGAGCGGTCTCCGCGGCACCGTCCCCTATGCGGGAACAGGTCGAGCTGGACACCGGTTGGTCGTTCCGCTTCGGCGAGCGGGGCGATTGGCAGCGCATTCGGTTGCCGCACAGCTGGAACGCCCGCGACGGTCAGGACGGCGGTGACGATTACCGGCGCGGTTCCGGTTGGTATCGGCGCGAGTTGCCGTTGAGCGCGGAATCGGCCGGCAGGCGCGCCTTTCTGGAATTCGACGGTGCGAACACGACCACCGACGTGTGGCTCAACGGTGTTCACTTGGGACAGCACAGCGGCGGCTACACGCGGTTCCGGTTCGACGTGACCGAGGTGCTGCGCCCCGGTGCGAACGACTTGCTAGTTCGCGTGGACAACGGGGAAAATCCGGATGGGCGCCACTTTCGGCGGACTTCACGTTCTTCGGCGGGCTGTACCGAGGTGTTCGCCTGCAGCTGACCGACCCGGTGCACCTGGACTTGCTCGATCACGGCGGGCCGGGCGTCTACGTGCGGCAGCGCGAGGTTCGCGCGGATGCGGCCACGGTGGAGGTCACGGCGAAACTGGCCAACGATTCCGAGCAGGCCTAACACGTGGATGTGCGCGCCACGATCACTGATGACGATGGTCGCGTGGTGGCGGAGGAATCCGCGCCTGCCGTGTCCCTTGCCGCTGGCGGGCGGCGACAGTGCACTTTCCCGGTCCACATCGGATCACCGCGGCTGTGGAACGGGCGCGCCGACCCGCATGTGCACCGCGTGCAGGTGCAGCTGCGAGAAGCGGAAACCGGCAGGCCGCTCGACGCCGTGACGGAACCGTTGGGGTTGCGGACGTTCGCCGTCTCGCCGTCCGACGGGTTCTCGCTCAACGGCGAACCCCTGCGGCTGCGCGGTGTCAACCGCCACCAAGACCGGCGGGGCAAGGGATTCGCCGTCGACGACGGCGACCACGAGCAGGATTTCGCGCTGATGCGCGAGATGGGCGTCAACGCGCTGCGCACCGCGCACTATCCGCAGGACCCGCTGGTCTACGATCTCGCCGACTCCGCGGGTTTCGCGGTTTACACCGAGGTTCCGTGGGTCAACGAGATCACCGACTCAGCGGCTTTCCGGGACAACGTCGAGCAGCAGCTGCGCGAGCTGATCCGGCAGCACTACAACCACCCTTCGGTGCTGTTCTGGGGCATCGGCAACGAGCTGGGCTTCCACCAGACGGACAAGGACCCGCAGATCAACGCGCTGCTGGCAGAACTCGCCGAGCTGGTCCGCACCGAGGACCCGGAACGCGCCTCCGCCTACGCCAACGTGCTCAAACGCGCCGACGACGACCCGTTCACCGAGCACGCCGAGCTGTCCGGCTACAACCGCTACGAGGGCTGGTACGAGGGCACGGCAGACCAGTTCGGACAGTGGGCCGATTCCCTGCACGCCGCCGATCCGATGCGCAAGATCGCGGTCACCGAGTACGGCGCCGGAGCCAACATCGACCAGCACGGCCCCGCATCACTGGCCGCGCCACCGGTTCCGGACGGGCAGTGGCATCCCGAGGACTACCAGGCGTTGCTGCACGAATCCTTCATCGCCCAGATCGACGAGCGCCCGTACCTGTGGGGAACGTTCTTGTGGAACATGTTCGACTTCGCCTCCGACAGCCGCGATGAGGGCGCTGCGCCCGGCATCAACGACAAGGGTCTGGTCACCCACGACCGTGCCGTCCGCAAAGACGCCTTCCACTGCTACAAAGCACATTGGAGCGACGAAGCGGTTCTGCACATCACCAGCAGGCGGTGGAAGCACCGAACGGAGCCGGACACGACCGTGCGGGTGTACTCCAACGCCGAATCGGTGGCACTGACCCTCAACGGCGCGCCGCTCGGCGACGGCACGCGCGACGGCCGGGTGTTCAGTTGGCCGGTGCGCTTGCGGCCGGGCTCGAACGTGCTCACCGCACGGGCCGAAGTGCACGGATCGGTGCACACCGACGAGGTCACCTGGCAGCTGAGCCAGCAGTGACGATGTCGTTCACCAAACGAACGTAGCGCGGATGCCTCGCCCTTCAGGGCGGGGAGGAAGCGCGTCCAGTCCGTGGGCGACGTGCCCAGCGGTGACCTACACAGGCGGACGCTGTTGTTGCTCGATGTACTGCCGCACTACCGATAGCGGCGCGCCACCCACGGAACCGGCGAAGTAGCTGCCGGACCACAGTCGGACGCCCTTCCGGTACGAGAACCGCAGGTCCTCGAACTCCTTCCGCAGCATCCGCGAGGACACACCCTTCAGGCTGTTGACCAGCTTGGACACGGCGACCTTGGGCGGGAAGTGTACGAGCAGGTGCACGTGGTTCGACTCGCCGTTGAACTCGGCCAATTCGGTTTCAAAGTCCTCACACACCGCCCGCATGACCTCTTCCATCCGCCGCAGGTGCGTGTCGGCGAACACCGGGTGCCGGTACTTCGTGACGAAAACCAAGTGCGCGTGCATCTTGTGCATGACGTGCCGACCAGTGCGGAAACCGTCATCGATGGGCATGAAACCAAATGCTACAGTGATCAACATGGACACGCAGCAGGACATCGACGGGCGCAGCGCTCGGTACACGTTTCGCCTCCGCGTGTCCTCCACCGCCCAGCAGGCACTCCTAGCCGAGTGGGGGCGATGCCGGTGGGTGTGGAACGAGTGCGTCGCCCGCTCCCGCAAGGCCCATCGCGATGGCGAGAAGTGCGGCCCGGCTGCGCTGGACAAGATGCTGACCGACGCGCGCGCCCGGAATTCGTGGCTGCGGGAAGGCTCGTCCGTTCCGCAGCAGCAGAGCATCCGCGACTTCGGTAAGTCCCGTGCGAAGGCGCTGAAGGACATCAAAGATCGACTGCCGATCGTGCAGCGCGCTGGAATGCCCAGGCCGAAGAAGAAGCGTGGTACGTCTCCGAGCCTGAACTACACCCAGCGCGGGTTCCGCCTTGAAAACGACCGCCTCCACCTCGCGGGCGGTCTCGCGTTGACGGTGGTGTGGTCGCGGGACCTGCCGTCCGAACCATCGTCGGTGCGGGTGTACCAGGACAACCTGGGGCACTGGTCCTGCTCGTTCGTTGTCGCCGTCGAAGTGGAGCCGCTGCCGGAAAC
>NZ_JAFRFW010000439.1:0-11760 GCF_017434145.1 Saccharopolyspora sp.
CCGAGATCGAACGGCAGCCACCACACGAGCAGCGAGCCGGCCAGCAGCGCCCGCACCCACGGTCGTCGCGCGTGTTCCGGCAGCAGCACCGGAAGAACACCGCGGCTGAGCAGCAGCCAGGTGGCGAGCACCGCGATCAGGCTCGGCACCCGCAGCAGCAGCGGGCTCGCGTGCGCCGCGATCAGCGGCTGGACGAGGTGGAGCACCGCGGTGAACGGTGATTCGGCCGCGTTCTCCCAGCGGAAGTAGTTCGTGAACGCGCCGGAGCCGAGCCCGTTGCGGACGATGCCTTCGGTGAACCCGTCGTCGGGAGTGCGCGGCCCGAGCAGCGTCCACGCGAGCAGTGCGACGAGCATCCCCAGGTCGACGCCCCAGCGCATTGAGCGGCGGATGCGACTCGAGTCCGCAGTGGACGAATCGGACGGCGCCGGTTCGTCGGACGAGTCCGCGGGACGCACCCGCACCCGTCCGAGCAGGACGAGCGCGGCGGCCGCGAGGGCGAGCTGCACGGCGATCAGCGCGATCTTCCCGCCGGTCGGCGAACTCTCGAACCACGTGCTGGTCCGCGCCCGGACCGTCATCCCGTCGCCTTGATCGCCGGACAGGTCGGTGGTGAACGCGAAGACCTCGCGCACCCGGTCCTGCGGGTACTGCGAGGTGTTCGCGCCGACGCGGACCGTGCTGCCGTCGCCGGTGGCGTCGAGCCGCACCGAGCAATCACCCGCCGGGATCGGGGTGCGCTGCACCTGCCTGCCGCCGATCTGCACCAGCAGATCGCCGTCGGCGGTCACGAGCGCGAAGCCCTTGGAAGCCGCGCCGGGGTTGGTGCTGGAGACCAGCGTCGCCGGTTCTGGACGCGCCTGCGCTGCGCGCACCACCGGGCACGGGACGTCGACGTGGGTTTCGGCGGGCGCGTACGGGACGAAGAACGCGGTGGTGGATTCCGGGGACTCGCCCGCTTTCGGCCACGTCACGGTGGTCTCGTCGGCGAGCACCGGCGCGAACGGCAGCAGCACCGCCGCCAGCAACCCGAGGATGCCGATGACCAGCGCGGGAGCCGATCTCAGCGGGGAACCGGCGGCGGAGTTCGGATGCGCGGACACGCCCGGACACTGCCATCCCGGTGCTGCGGCCCTGCGGCCGAGGCCGACACGCGGGCGGTGAGTGACCACACAAGGCTCGGTGGTTCGCAATAGAACCGTTATCGTGTCCGGCGTGGCTCTAGGACGAATCAAGGCCGGACTACGGCAGCAGGAACAACGCGGCAGGCCCGCGAACCAGCAGCCCGAGGAACCGGATCACGAAATGGACTCCTACCTCGCAGCCCTCGCGCCGGAGGAGGACAGCAGCAACGAGACCACCGGCACGGGTCAGCGGTTCGGCGGCTCGCAGGTCTACCAGCTGCGGCTGCCGCTGATGGCCA
The DNA here is from genome assembly GCF_017434145.1 of Saccharopolyspora sp. Taxonomy (NCBI): domain Bacteria; kingdom Bacillati; phylum Actinomycetota; class Actinomycetes; order Pseudonocardiales; family Pseudonocardiaceae; genus Saccharopolyspora; species Saccharopolyspora sp. Next base: position 1,424 of record NZ_JAFRFW010000439.1, read on the forward strand.
ACGAGCAGCTCAAGGAGATCGCGGCCCGGCGCGGCACCTCGCCAGCGGCGCTGGCCAGGGACTGGGTGATGCAGCACCTGTCGGACTCGCCCAGCCCGGCACCGGCCGACCCGGAACCGATGCGGACGCACCACACCCCGGACGGCACGCCCGCTTGGCCGCAGCAGGAGGACACCCGCCGGTTCGGCGGCGATCCCGCGGCGCACTACGGTTTCCCGGCCGCGGAGACCGACACCGAGATCACCATTCCGCGCGGTCCGCTGCGCTGACCCCCCGCCCGATCCGACCCCCGAACCCCCATCTGAAACCGCACCACGCTTTCCCCGAACTTCCCCCCGAAACCCCGGATCCTGCTGCCGGTGAAGGCGCCCCCCGACCGCCTTCACCGGCAGCTCTTCCACGCCTCAGCCGACGCCGAGCTCCCGGGAGATCAGCATCCGCTGCACCTCGCTGGTGCCTTCACCGATCTCCAGGATCTTCGCGTCGCGGTAGAATCGACCGACCGGCGTCTCGTTCATGAACCCGTAGCCGCCGAAGATCTGGGTGGCCTCCCGCGCGTTGTCCATCGCCGCGTTCGACGAGGTCAGCTTGGCCAGCGCGGCCTGCTTGCGGAACGGTTCGCCGCGCAGCATCCGCGAGGCCGCGTCGTAGTAGGCCAACCGCGCGGTGTGCGCGCGCAACTCCATGTCCGCGATCTTGAACTGGATCGCCTGGTACTCGCCGATGTGCTGGCCGAAGGCTTCGCGTTCCGCGGCGTAGCGCACGCATTCGTCGACGCAGCCCTGCGCGAGCCCGGTGCCCAGCGCGGCGATCGCGATCCGCCCCTCGGCGAGGATCGACAGGAACTGCGCGTAGCCGCGGCCGCGTTCGCCGAGCAGGTTCGCGGCGGGCACCCGGCAGTCGTCGAAGCCGAGTTCGTGGGTGTCCGATGCGTTCCAGCCGACCTTCGAGTACTTCGGCGCGACGGTGAACCCTGGCGTGCCGGAGGGCACGACGATGGTGGAGATCTCCTTGCCACCGTCGGGTTTCCGGCCGGTGACGGCGGTGACGGTGACGAACGCGGTCAGGTCGGTGCCGGAGTTGGTGATGAACGACTTGGAGCCGTTGATGACCCACTCGTCGCCGTCCAGCGCGGCGGTGGTCCGGGTGGCGCCCGCGTCGGAGCCGCCGCCCGGTTCGGTCAGCCCGAACGCGCCGAGCACCTCCCCGCTGCACAGGCCGGGCAGCCACCGCCCGCGCTGCGCGCTGTCGCCGAAGCGGCGGATCGGCATGATGCCGAGGGAAACGCCGGCCTCCAGCGTGATCGCCAGCGAGGAGTCCACTTTGGCCAGTTCCTCCAGCGCCAGGCACAGCGCGAAGTAGTCCCCGCCCATGCCGCCGTAGGACTCCTCGACCGGCAGCCCGAACAGCCCCATCGAGCCCATGGTGCGCACCAGCGGGTAAGGGAATTCGGCGCGCTCGTAGTAGTCGCCGATGACCGGAGCGACTTCCTTGCGGGCGAAGGTCCGCACGGAGTCGCGCAGTGCCTCGTGCTCCTCGCTGAGCCGGTGGTCGATCATTTCAGGACTCCTCGTGGTGAGCGGGATGCGCGGTGACGACGGCCAGCGGCTCGTCCAGGCCCACCGACTGTCCTTTTCGGACGTTCACGGCGGTGATCGTGCCGTCGGCGGGAGAAGTGACGATGTGCTCCATCTTCATCGCCTCGACGACGAACAGCGTCTGTCCCTTGTGGACTTCTGCGCCGGTGGTGGCGTCCGCGCTGAGCACCGTGCCCGGCATCGGGCTGGTGACCGCGCCGCCCGCACCGCCCGCGTCCTCGTCCGGGCCTGCCAGCAGCCGGTGCTCGTGCACCGCCCAGGTCCGCCCCTCGGCCGCCAGCCACGTCGTGTCGCCGTCGCGTGCGCAGCGGAAGCGGTGCGTCCGGCGGCGATAGGTGAGGGTGAGCAGATCGCCGTCGAGCACCGCGCTCGCGGGGCCGCGCTCCTCGCCGGTCGCGACCTCCGCATCGGCGGCGCGCCCGCGCACCCGCACCTCGCCGGCCGCGAAGCGCCACGTGCTCCACGCCGGTTCGCCGAGCCGCCAACCGCTCGGCACCTCCCACGGGTCGACCACCGGACCGCCCGGTTCGGCCGCGGCGAGGTCGAACAGCGCCGCCGCGACCGGCACTTCCGGCGGCATCGAATCGGTGGTGAGCGCTTCGGACTCCCGCTCGACCAGCCCGGTGTCCAGCCGCCCGGCCAGCACGTCGGGATGGCCGAGCAGGTTGCGCAGGAACGCGATGTTCGTGGTCAGGCCCAGCACCGCCGTTTCGGCCAGCGCGGCGTCCAGCTTGCGCACCGCGTCCGCGCGCGCCGGGCCCCATGCGACGACCTTCGCCAGCATCGGGTCGTAGTCCGAGCCGACGACCGTGCCCTGCGAGATCCCGGAATCCACCCGCACACCGGCGGGTTCGTGCACCGCGAGCACTCGGCCGCCGGTGGGCAGGAAGCCGCGGGTGGGATCTTCCGCGTAGACGCGGGCCTCCACGGCGTGCCCGTCGAGGCGCAGGTCCTCCTGCGCGAAGGGCAGCGCCTCCCCGGCCGCGACGCGGACCTGCTGCTCGACCAGGTCGACGCCGCGCTGTTCGCCGACGGCGGTGACCAGCTCGGTCACCGGGTGCTCGACCTGCAGCCGGGTGTTCATCTCCATGAAGAAGAACTCGTCCGGCCGGTCCGCGGAGACGATGAACTCCACCGTTCCCGCCCCGGCGTAGCCCACCGAGCGGGCGACGGCGACCGCCGCGGCACCGATGCGCTCCCGCGTCGAGGCGTCCAGCAGCGCGGACGGCGCCTCCTCGATGATCTTCTGGTGGCGGCGCTGCAAGCTGCACTCGCGCTCGCCGAGGTGGACAGCGCCGCCGCGGGAATCAGCGAGGACCTGCACCTCGATGTGCCGCGGGCGGGCCACGAAGCGCTCCGCGAACAGCGTGTCGTCGCCGAACGCGGCGGCGGCCTCGCGGCGCGCGGAGGTGATCTGCTCGGGCAGCCGCTCCGGGGACTCGACCAGCCGCATCCCCTTGCCACCGCCACCTGCGGACGGCTTGAGCAGCACCGGATACCCCACTTCGCGGGCTGCTTCGACGAGGTCCGCGTCGGTCATGCCGGGATCGCTGCGGCCGGGCACCACCGGGACTCCGGCCGCGGTCACGGTGGCCTTGGCGCGGATCTTGTCGCCCATCGCTTCGATCGCGCTCGCTGGCGGTCCGATGAAGGCCAGGCCCGCGTCTTCGCAGGCGCGGGCGAACTCCGCGTTCTCGGACAGGAAGCCGTAACCGGGGTGCACGGCCTGCGCACCGGTCCGCTCGGCGGCTTCGAGCACCCTGGCGGCGTCGAGGTAGCTCCGATTCGCTCCGATGTGGACGGAGGTGTCGGCCTCGGCCACGTGCCGCGCGCCGCGGTCGGCATCGGTGTGCACCGCGATGGCGCGGACGCCCATCCGCCGCAGCGTCCGGATCACCCGGACCGCGATCTCGTCCCGGTTCGCCACCAGCACCGCGCCGATGGATCCCGTCACAGCACCTCACCTCACATCCGGAAGACGCCGTAGCCGACCTGCTCCAGCGGCGCGTTGCCCGCAGCCGACAGCGCCAGGCCGAGCACCGTGCGGGTCTGCTTCGGGTCGATCACGCCGTCGTCCCACAACCGAGCCGTCGAGTAGTACGGATGCCCCTGCTGCTCGTACTGCTCGCGGACCGGGCGCTTGAACTCCTCCTCGGCCTCGGCGGGCCAGTCCTCGCCGCGGGACTCCTTCTGGTCGCGGCGCACGGTCGAGAGCACCGAGGCGGCCTGCTCGCCGCCCATCACGGAGATCCGCGCGTTCGGCCACATCCACAGGAACCGCGGCGAATACGCCCGCCCGCACATCGAGTAGTTCCCGGCGCCGAACGAACCGCCGATGACCACGGTGAACTTCGGGACCCGCGCGCAGGCCACGGCGGTGACCATCTTCGCGCCGTGCTTGGCGATCCCGCTCGCCTCGTAGTCCTTGCCGACCATGAACCCGGAGATGTTCTGCAGGAACACCAACGGGATCGAGCGCTTGTCGCAGAGCTCGATGAAGTGCGCGCCCTTGAGCGCGGACTCGCCGAACAGGATGCCGTTGTTGGCCACGATTCCCACCGGATGCCCGTGCAGCCGGGCGAATCCGGTGACCAGCGTGCTGCCGTAGTCGCGCTTGAACTCCTGGAACCGGCTCCCGTCCACGATCCGCGCGATGACCTCGTGCACGTCGTAAGGAGTTCTGCTGTCGGTGGGCACCGCCGCGTACAGATCTTCCGGTGGCACGACGGGTTCCTCGATCGGCAGGACGTCCCACGGCCGCGGCTCGCGCGGGCCGAGCGTGCTGACGATGGAGCGCACGATGCGCAGCGCGTCGGCGTCGTCGGCCGCGAGGTGGTCGGTCACCCCGGAAGTGCGCGAATGCAGCTCACCGCCGCCGAGCTCCTCGGCGGTGACCTCCGCGCCGGTTGCGGCCTTCACCAGCGGCGGACCGCCAAGGAAGATCGTGCCCTGCGCGCGCACGATCACCGCCTCATCGCTCATCGCGGGGACGTAGGCGCCACCGGCGGTGCAGGAGCCGAGCACCGCGGCGATCTGCGGGATGCCGCGGGCCGACATCGTGGCCTGGTTGAAGAAGATCCGTCCGAAGTGCTCGCGGTCCGGGAAAACCTCGTCCTGCCGCGGCAGGAACGCGCCGCCGGAGTCCACCAGGTACAGGCACGGCAGGTTGTTGTGCAGCGCGACCTCTTGCGCGCGCAGGTGCTTCTTGACCGTCATCGGGTAGTAGGTGCCGCCCTTGACGGTGGCGTCGTTGGCGACGATCACGCACTCGCGCCCGGAGACCCGTCCGATGCCGGTGATGATCCCGGCCGAGGGCGCTTCGTCGTCGTAGAGGCCGTGCGCGGCCATCGGCGCGAGCTCCAGGAACGGCGAGCCCCGGTCCAGCAGCGCGTCCACCCGGTCGCGCGGCAGCAGCTTGCCGCGCTCGGTGTGCCGGGCGCGGGACTTCTCCGGACCGCCGAGCCGGGCGCGGGCGAGCTCGGCGTTGAGATCGTCGACCAGCGCCTCGTGCTCGGCGGCGAACCGCGCGGCGGGTTCGGCGGCCGGGTCGAGTGCGCTGCTCAGAATGGGTGCGTCCACGGGCGAACCTTCCGCTCGCGCGGTGCCGATGGGGATCGGTTAGTCATCGTTAACATGGCCGATGTTAACGAGCGCTAACCGATGCGTCTAGTATCGGTTCCGATGACCGGCACCGCACGTCCGACCCGCCGCGAGCAACTGCTCGACGCTGCGGCGGAGCTGTTCGCCCGCTACGGCTTCCACGGCGTGGGCATCGACGACATCGGCCGGGCCGTCGGCATCTCCGGTCCCGCGCTGTACCGGCACTTCCGCAGCAAGGACGCGATGCTCGCGGAGATGCTCACCGGCATCAGCGACCGGCTGCTCGACGGCGGCCGCAGCCGCGCGGACACGACCGGCGAACCGCGGGCGGCGCTGGAGGAGCTGGTGCGCTGGCACGTCGAGTTCGCCCTCACCAACCCCGCGCTGATCAGCGTGCACATGCGCGACCTGGACAGCCTCGCGGAAACCGATCACCACCGGGTGCGCGAGGTGCAGCGCTCGTACGTGGAGGTCTGGGTGGAGGTGCTGCGCCGGGCGCGGCCGGACCTGGACGTGCCGACGGCGCGGGCGGCCGCGCACGCGGTGCTCGGGCTGATCAACTCGACGCCGTACAGCGCGCACCTGGACACCGCCGCGATGGGCGCGCTGCTGCACCGCATGGCACTGGCCGCGCTGGAAGGCTGAGCCGCCGGAACACGGCGCGCTGCCCGGATTCCGGCGAGCTACCCGGGTTCCGGGGAGCCACCCAGACCCAGTGAGCTACCCGGTGCTGGCGAGCCACTGGGGTTCCGGCGAGCTACCCGAGTCCCGGTGAGTTACCCGAACTCCGGCGAGCTACCCGGCCAGCGGCACGCCGTCGACTTCGGTGGTCAACCCGTCCGCGTGCAGGCACAGGTACCCGGCGATCGCGCGGGCACCGTCCAACGGTTCCGGGTAGGACCAGGCCGCGTCCGGGATGGGCCGGTCATCCGTGTGCAGCGAGCGGTAGGACGCGGTGCCCTTGTACGGGCACACCGTGTGCGTCGCGCTCGGCCCGAACAGGTCGGTGCGCACGTCCTCGGGCGGCAGGTAGTAGCGGTTCGGCAGACCGGTCTCGGACAGCAGCTTCGCGCGCCTGCTCTCGGCCACCACGACATCCCCGGCCAGCACCCGCACGTGCCGTCCGGTGCTGCGCACGTCGACCCGGTGGTACGGGTCGCGGATGTGGCCGAAGACCTCTTCGTCCTCGTCGAACCAGGCGTCCATCGCAGCCCAGTAGACGGCGGCGTAGCCGTCCAGCCAGGTCGCGTCCTCGGTGGGCTGCGGGTAGGTCCACACCGCGTTCTCCGCGATGCGATCACCGACGCGCACGGAGCGGTAGGCGGCGTCGCCCTTGAACGGGCAGTGCGTGCTGTGCGCGGTGGGTTCGAGCAGGTCCGTGCGCAGGTCCCGCTCCGGGACGTAGAGCTGCGGGAGCAGGTTGCTCTCGTGCAGCAGCTTCGCGCCGGTGCTGTCGAGGACCACCTGCCCGCCGAACAGCGCCCGCACGCGGCGCGGGAAGTCGTGCCAGAACAACCGGTGCGGCGGGCCGTCGATGCGGTAGTTCACCGTCTCCGGCGGCCGGGTGGTCAGCGGGCCGCCGCCGAGCGTGAGCGCCATGGTTCCCTCCGATGTCAGCCGTGATGCCGTACCTGGGCAACGCCCTGGCGAGCAGCAGCCTTCCACCGCTCACGGATCAAGCGCCGCACCGGATTGCAGGCGCCCACGACCGGGTCAAGACTGGCCGAACCGCCCGAGCAGCGGACAACACGTCGCCGAGCCGCAGGAGCTGGCATGGCCACCGTGCAACGACCCGTCCCGGAACCGACCCGCGCTTCCACCACGCCCCGGCCGTCGAAGAGTTCCAAGGTCGTTTCCTGGGCGCACAGCACGGACCCGAAGGTGATCGGCAAGCTCTACCTCGCCACGGCCTTCGGATATTTCGTCGCGGGTGGCCTGATGGCGCTGCTGATCCGGGGCGAGCTGGCGCAGCCGGGCCTGCAGTTCCTGTCCACCGAGCAGTACAACCAGCTGTTCACCATGCACGGCACGATCATGCTGCTGCTGTTCGCGACGCCGATCGTGTTCGGGTTCGCCAACGTGATCCTGCCGCTGCAGATCGGTGCGCCGGACGTGGCGTTCCCGCGGCTCAACGCGCTGTCCTACTGGTTGTTCCTGTTCGGCGGGCTGATGGTGCTCAGCGGGTTCGTCTTCCCCGGTGGCGCGGCCGACTTCGGCTGGACCGGGTACACGCCGCTGTCCCGGTCGATGTTCAGCGCCGGGTTCGGCGGCGACATCTGGATCACCGGGCTGGTGGTCAGCGGGCTCGGCACCATTCTCGGCGGGGTCAACATGATCACGACGATCGTGTGCATGCGCGCACCCGGCATGACGATGTGGCGGATGCCGATCTTCACCTGGAACATCCTGGTGACCAGCATCCTGATCCTGATCGCCTTCCCGATCCTGACCGCGGCGCTGATGGGGCTGCTGGCCGACCGGCACCTCGGAGCGCACGTGTTCGACCCGGCCAACGGCGGGGTGATCCTCTGGCAGCACCTGTTCTGGTTCTTCGGGCACCCCGAGGTCTACATCGTGGCGCTGCCGTTCTTCGGCATCATCACCGAGATCATCCCGGTGTTCAGCCGCAAACCGCTGTTCGGCTACACCGGCCTGGTCTTCGCGACGCTGCTGATCGGCGGGCTCTCGGCGGTGGTCTGGGCGCACCACATGTTCGCCACCGGCGCGGTGCTGCTGCCGTTCTTCTCGTTCACCACGTTCCTGATCGCGGTGCCGACGGGGGTGAAGTTCTTCAACTGGATCGGCACCATGTGGCGCGGGCACATCACCTTCGAGACGCCGATGCTGTTCTCGGTCGGCTTCCTGGTCACGTTCCTGCTCGGCGGGCTGACGGGGGTGCTGCTGGCCGAGCCGGGCGTGGACTTCCACGTGCACGACACGTACTTCGTGGTGGCGCACTTCCACTACGTGCTGTTCGGCACGATCGTCTTCGCGGTGTTCGCCGGGATGTACTTCTGGTTCCCGAAGATGACCGGCCGGATGATGGACGAGCGGCTGGGCAAGCTGCACTTCTGGCTCACCTTCATCGGCTTCCACACCACGTTCCTGGTGCAGCACTGGCTCGGCAACGCCGGGATGCCGCGCCGCTACGCGGACTACCTGCCATCGGACGGGTTCACCGGGATGAACGTGGCCTCGACGGTGGGGGCGTTCATCCTGGGCGCTTCGATGCTGCCGTTCCTGTGGAACGTGTTCGTCAGCGCCCGGTTCGGCACCCCGGTGACCGTGGACGACCCCTGGGGGCACGGCAACTCGCTGGAGTGGGCCACTTCGTCCCCGCCGCCGCGGCACAACTTCACCGAACTGCCCCGCATCCGCTCGATCCGGCCGGCGTTCGAGCTGCACTACCCGCACATGGCGCGGCGGTTGGAGGAAGAGGCGCACGTCGGGCGCAGAGCCGGCTCCGAATGATCCGGGGCTCAGCGCCCGCGGACTCGGCCCCGTGATCACGGTGGGCGCTGTGCACAACGGCTTCGCGGCGAGCGTCCGACCTCGCACAAATCGTTTCGCAACCGGTAACGCGGGGGCAGGGGCGCACGACGCACCGGACGACGCCGCCGAACGGGTGAGAAGGCTCGGGTGCCGCAGTGGCCCGCTTCATATCCTCCTCGGGAACATCAGTCGCACTGGCTAGTGTTGTGCGCGTCGGGAGCGGCCAGCGTCGGCCGGTCTTCCTGAATCCATTGAGCACGCACCGCCGGAAAAGCCGGCGGCGCCTGCACGTGCCGCTGTCGAATCGGTTCGGTCGCGGCATTGACCCTGGTCCGGCACGCTCGCACAGGAGACCGCCTTGCCCATTGCCCTGCTGGCTCTGGCCATCGCCGCATTCGGCATCGGCACCACCGAGTTCGTGATGATGGGGCTGCTGCCCGAAGTGGCCTCGAACTTCCACGTGTCGCTGTCCGACGCCAGCGGCTACATCTCGCTGTACGCGCTGGGCGTCGTCGTCGGCGCACCGCTGCTGACCGCCGCCGGGATGCGCGTCCGGCGCAAGACCATCCTGATCAGCATGATGGGGCTGTTCACGCTGGGGAACCTGGCCTCGGCGCTAGCCCCGACGCACGGCACGCTGCTGGCGGCGCGGTTCGTCGCCGGACTGCCGCACGGCACCTTCTTCGGCGTGGGCGCCGTCGTGGCCGCGGGACTCGTGGCCCGCGACAAGCGCGCGCAAGCCATCTCGATGATGTTCATCGGGCTCACCGTGGCCAACATCGTCGGTGTCCCGCTGGGCACGCTGCTCGGCCAGAACTTCGGGTGGCGCTTCACGTTCGGCGTGGTGGCGGTGATCGGCGTGGTGGCGCTGGCCGCCGTGGCCGCGCTGGTGCCGCAACAGCCGAAGCCGACCGACGTGAGCCTGCGCGGCGAGCTCGTCGCGTTCAAGCGCCCGCAGGTGTGGCTGGCGTTCGCGGTGGTGGTGTTCGGCTTCGCCGCGACGTTCTCGTTCTACAGCTACATCAAGCCGCTGCTGACCGACGTCACCGGCTACACCCCGGCGATGGCGACCGCGCTGCTGGCGCTGTTCGGCGTCGGCATGACCGTCGGCACCATGATCGGCGGGCGGCTGGCGGACCGGGCGCCGATGCGCACGCTCTACGCGTTCCTCGCCGCGCTGGCGCTGGCGCTGACCGGGTTCCTGTTCACCGCGCACAGCATGACGCTGGCCGCGATCAACGTGTTCCTGGTCGGGCTGGCCGGGTTCGCCGCGATCCCCAGCATCCAGGCGCGGATCCTGGACAAGGCCAAGGAGGCCCCGGCGCTGGGCTCGGCCAGCATCCAGTCCACGTTCAACAGCGCCAACTCGCTGGGCGCCGACCTCGGCGGGCAGGCCCTCGCGGGCGGCTTCGGGCTGCCCGCGCCGCGCTGGGTGGGTGCGCTGCTGGCCCTGGTCGGGCGCGGGTTCGCCGGACTGTCGGGCTGGCTGGACCGCGGGCCGAAGGCGGGCGAACTCGTCGCCTCGCACCGCGCGGAGCAGCAGGGTTCCGCCGCGAAGGCCGAGGCGCCGCACGCGAGCTGAGCTCGGCGCGGGACCGGCAGGTGCGGATAGCTCGCCGTCCGGCGGCGTGCTGTGATGGAACGCGC
>NZ_JAFRFW010000440.1:0-2895 GCF_017434145.1 Saccharopolyspora sp.
ACGCTGCAGGACGAGCTGCTGCGGCTGTGGCAGCGCACCGGCAAGACCATCGTGTTCATCACGCACGGCATCGACGAGGCGGTGCACCTCGGGCAGCGGGTGGCGGTGCTGACCTCGCGGCCGGGAACGGTCAAGGACGTCGTCGACATCGACCTCGGCGAGCGCACCGAACGGGCGGACATTCGCTCCTCGCCCGAGTTCGCGCACTACCGGCATCACGTGTGGAGTCTGCTTAGGTCCGAAGTGGACCGCGCGCAGCAAGCCGAGCGCGCGGCCGCGCGGGAATCGCAGGACGCGCCGTCGAACGACCAAGACCCCGAGGTGATCTCGATTGGCTAGCATCGCACCGCCCGCCACTTCCGGTGCCACGTCGGCGATTCCGGCGCGGCACGTCGCCGAGCGCGTGCTGAAGTCCTCGGCGGCGATCGTGGTTTTCCTGCTGGTGTGGGAACTCGCGCCGCGCATCGGGCTGGCCGACAGCATCTTCCTGCCCCCGTTCAGCGAAGTACTGGGACAGTGGGTGCAGCTCGCGGCGAACGGGCAGCTGTGGGAGAACCTCGGGGCGAGTCTGGGCCGTTCCGTCGCGGGCTTCGGCATCGCCATCGTCGTCGCGGTGCCGCTGGGCGTCGTGATCGGCTGGTACCGGCTGGTCGGCGAACTGCTCAACCCGCTGCTCGAACTGTTCCGCAACACCGCGGCGCTCGCGCTGCTACCGGTGTTCGTGCTGCTGCTCGGCCTGGGCGAGTCCTCGAAGATCGCGCTGATCGTGTTCGCCTGCACCTGGCCGATCCTGCTCAACACCATCAGCGCGGTCCGCACGGTGGACCCGCTGCTGATCAAATCGGCGCGGTCGCGGGGATTCGGCTCGACGGCGGTGTTCACCAAGGTCGTACTGCCCGCCGCGGTCCCGATGGTGTTCACCGGGATCCGGCTCGCCGCGGCGAACTCGATCCTCGTGCTGGTCGCGGCCGAAATGGTCGGCGCCAAGGCGGGTATCGGGTACCTGATCAACACCTCGCAATACAACTTCCAGGTCCCGCAGATGTACGCGGGCATCATCACGATCTCGCTGCTCGGCCTGGCGTTCAACCAGACCCTGGTGACCTTGGAACGCCGCCTGTCCCGCTGGCGGTCCTGAGCGGCGCTGGCTCAATCGGACGTGCCGTGGGCTGGCGTGATCTGCCGGACGTGGATGACGGCGTCGAAGGCTTGCCGCGGATCGATGTCGACCAGGAGGTTCTCCCCGGCCATGCAGGTGACCCCGGTGAACAGCTCCGCGGGTGCGCGCCGCAGGTCCACCAGGTGGTGCGGGAGGCCCGCGGTGTCCAGTACCGCGTCCAGCGAATGCGGTGGTGGAGTGATCCGTCCGGCCGGTGTGGCGAAGCGCTGCGACGGCTCGGCGTCGAGATCGACGTCCGGCACGATGCCCGGGCCGCGGGTCGTGCCGATCACGACCAGGTCCTCGCCGAGCTCGGCAGCCAGCAGGCCGCCGATGGCCGCGGTGCCGTCGAAGGCGGGCGTGCGTTGCAGGTGCACGTTGTGCGCTGCAACGACGATGCGCTCCTCGCGTTGCAGGATGCACCGCAGGTTCTCGGCCATCACCTCGTTGCGCAGGTTGCGCCCGGGTGCGGGATAAAGACCGCCACGGCGGAACTCGAGCACGCTGCGAGCGCCGCGGGCGCAGCGCAGCGCAAGCCGATCAGCTGCCGACTCGGCACGTTCGACGAGTTCGTCGATGCGCTGCTCCAGCCCGTCCGGGACTGTCGCCGTATCAGGTCCCGGCGCATCCGGGGCCGGTGCTTTACCGGGTGCACCCAGGTCGGCAGTGGCCAGCAGCTCGCCGTCGCCTGCCCGCGCGGGGATCCGCGCGAGACAACCCGCGACGCCGGGCGCGGGATTCAGGCACCAACCGGGCACGTCCATCCCGTAGAAGCGCACCGGGCTTGCGGCTCGGTTGCGCACGCGCATCCAGCGCAACTGGTCGTGCATCTCGCTGCAACGGCCGAGCGACCAGGTGATCCCGGTGCGGGCGATCTCCGCGACGTCCCCGGCTCCGCCGCGCACCCAGTCGTCCACGGCCAAGCCTTCCGGCAGCCCGGATTCCAGCACGAACGCGGAGAAACCGAGTTCGCGGACCAGGAACCGCAGCACCCGGTCGTGCAGCAGGGCGAACTCGGTGGTGAAGTGCGCGCTCTCCCCGAGGCAGACGACGCGGGCGTCGCCGACCACCTCGCGCAACGCCTCGAGATCGGACGCATCGGGGGCGTCCGGATCGAGCATGTGCAACGGTGCAGCAACATCGCGAATGGTGCGCACGTGCGGTCGCCTCCGGCATCGGTATCCATGGGAGCAACGGGATTCGGCCACCTGCGGTAGCTCGGCGAACTGCTGCCGGCCGGACGGTCGGCGTCCCGGATGGCGCAGGCCGTTCGGTCGGACCGGATCTGTCATACCTGGTCGTCGAATCGCGCGCGGGCGCGTTCGACGGCGGGCAGCGTGCTGGTGCCCCATTCCAACAGCGCGTCGACGAGTTCTTGCAATGACTTTCCCAGCGGCGTGATGCGGTACTCGACGGCGACCGGCCGCGTGCTCAACACGCAACGTTCGATCATTCCGTTGCGCTCCAGGCGCCGCAGCGCCGCCGTTAGGGACTTCTGCGTCACGACCGGGATCGCCCGCCGGAGTTCGTTGAAGCGCAACGGTTCCTGCTCGCACAGCGCCGCAAGGATCTGCAACGACCACTTGTCGAGGACCTGATCGAGCAGCTCACGATGTTGCTCGGTCAGATGTGTCCCGTCCGAATGCGCGGGAGCGGTTTCGGCCATGACACCTAGTCTCGTTGAAGTTCCTTTCGGACACCAGGTAGGTGTCGGATACCTGCCCGAACAGTTCGAA
>NZ_JAFRFW010000441.1:0-4277 GCF_017434145.1 Saccharopolyspora sp.
GAACGGATCGGCCAATGGGTTGCGCAGCAACGACTGCAGTACCGCCCCGCAGCCTCCGAGCCCGGCTCCGCAGAGCGCGGCCAGCACCGCGCGCGGCAACCGCAGCTGCCACACGATGCCCTGCCCGATGCGGGAAACGCCGGTCTCGGCGAGCCCGAGCTTGCTGCCGACCACACCGGCGACGTCCGCGACGGTGAGCTGCGCGGGCCCGAGCGTCACCGCGATCGCGGCCGACAACAACAGGATCGGCACTCCGGCGAGGACGATGGCCGCCGCCGGTGCCCGGTTCGCCGTCAACGCCGGTCCAGTTCGACGAGTTTGTCCGCGAGCCGCTCGATCCCTTGCACAGTGCGGATGCTGACGTTGAGCTCGGTGCCGGTCATGCCCATCGACCGCCCGTCGCGCACCGCGGCCAGCCGGGACACCGCCGGGTCGGCGCGCAGGAAATCCCGTTTCGCGGCAAGGCCGTCGCCTTCTCCGTCGCGAGTCAGGTCGCCGAGCACGAGCAGGTCGGGATCGCGGGCGAGGATGTCCTCCCAGGACACTTGCGGCCACATCGACCGCGCGTCGTCGTAGGCGTTGCGCACGCCCAGCTCCCTGGCCATGATCGCCGGTGCACCGGTGGATCCCGCCACGTAGGGCGATTCCGTGCGGGCGAACCAGAACAGCACCGATGTGTCCTTGGTGGACTCCAACCGGTCGACCCGCTGCCGCGCGGCGGCCACCCGTTCGCGCAGCTGCGCGGTGAGCGCGCGCCCGCGTTCCGGAACGCCGAAGATGTCGGCGATCTCCTGCACTTCCCGGTAGATGTCGTCGAGCTCGACCGGTTCGGCCAGCGGCGCGGCCTCCGGGAAGCAGTTGCTCGGCGACAGGTAAGTGGGCACGCCGAGTTCGCCGAACCGCTCGCGATCGGCGACGCCTTCGTCGGTGAACACGGCTTGATAGGCCCCGAGCACGATGTCCGGCTCGGTGCCCAGCACCGCCTCGTACGACGGATTGTTCTCGGCGAGCCGCGGCACCGTCGCGTTGGCCTGCGCCAACGCCGGATCCACCGGATCGGTCCAGGTCGCCGTGCCCACCATCCGGTCGGCCAGCCCGAGCGAGAGCATGATCTCGGTGGTGGACTGGTTCAGGCTCACCGCGCGCTGCGGCGGACCGTCCACAGTGACGTCGGTTCCGCAGTTGCGCAGCGTTTTCCCGCCTCCGGCGTCCTCTTTCGGAGCGGGTGCGGAACAGGAAGCGAGCACAACGGCGGCCAGCACCACCAGCCCGGCGCGCAACGCGCGGGCGCGAACAGCGAACACTGCTTTGCGATCCTCACCCCGGGCCCATGCGCGAAGCCCGGTCGGCCACGACCCGGCACCGCCTGCGGTCCGGGGAGCCAGCAGGTCTTCGGACTCGGGTTCGCACCGGACGGGGCCGCCTTCCCGGAACGGATCCAGTGGCATCGCCCCGCCCATCACCCCCACCGCTGCGCGTCAGTTCCGGCTTCCGACCGGATTCCCTGGCCACGTGGGCACGACTGGCTCGCCGAGCACCCTAACCGGACATACCACCGAACGGACATGGTGACGTTGCTCGCGCCCGCCCAGAGCGATCGGCCCGCTCCGGACGGCGACCGGTTGACCGGCGGCCACCTTGCAGAATAAGTTACCCGCCGGTAATGCCCGGTGTCCCAAGGAGTCCGTGATGTCCTCGACCATGCAGATGTGGCGGAAGCTGGAGCCGAAGCCGCTGGGAACCCGGTTGTTCTCCTGGGCGGTGTGCCTGCGGGCGCCGTACTTCCGCACGATCCGCCCGCACATCACCGAGATGCGTCCGGGCCGTTGCGAGGTGCGCGCGACCAATCGCCGCCGGGTGCACAACCACCTCGGCACGTTCCACGCGATCGCCGCATGCAATCTCGCCGAGGTCGCGGCCGGGATGCTGATGGAGGCGAGCCTGCCCGGCTCGCACCGCTGGATTCCCACGGGAATGACCGTCCGCTACCTCGCGAAAGCGAAAACGGACCTGCGCGGCGTCGCCGAGCTGGAGCTCCCGGAACTCTCCGACGAGCCCGCGGAGTGGGTCGTGCCGGTGCGGATTCTGGACGCCGCGGGCGACGCCGTCGTCACCGCCGACATCTCGATGCGCGTGTCCGCGAAGAAGGCTTGACGGGGGCCTGCGCGCGGCAGGCCCCCGCGGGCGTCAGTGCGCCGGGACCGCGTCCTTGGGCGCCGCGGCGATTTCCTCTTCAGTGGCACTGGAAGTGCGGATGACCAGCGCCAGTCCGGCGCTGATCAGGTGCAGCACCGCGTAGATCCACAGCACGCCCTGGATGCCGAGGATGCCGATGAACGCCGTGCCGATGGCCGGCCCGAGCGCCTGGCTGGCGCCCGCGCCGAGCGTGTAGGTGGACATGACCTGGCCGGTGCGGTTCGGCGCGTGCATGGTCATCAGCGGCGGCAGCGGGACGTACCCGGCCATGCCGACCCCGAAGATCGCGCACGCGACCGCGACCAGCGCGTAGTTGTGCCCGAACGTGGCCGGCACGTAGTACAGCCCGAGGCAGGCGACCGCGGCGAGCACACCGCCGAACCAGACGATGGTCTGGTCCCCGCTCCACCGGTCGCCGACCGCGCCGAGCACGACCACGCCGACCAGGTTCGAGCCCATCATGATCATCAGGAGCGTGGACCACTCCTCGGAGCCGAACCCGACTTCCTGGATCAGGTACAGCGGCACGAACACCCACACGCCGAACTGCGAAGTGGTGTTGATCAGGCGCATCAGCGCGCCCATGCCGACCTTCGGCTTCTCGAACATGATCGTGACGCAGCCGACGAGGGTCTGCACGACGCTCGCGCGTTCGGCGCCTTGGCTGAGTCCTTCGTAGCCGGAACGCTCCTTGAGCATCGTGAACACGATCGCCGAGCCGACCAGGATCAGCAGCAGCGACACCCACAGCGTCGGGTAGTAGCCGATGGCCGGCTTCAGCACCGAGACCGCGCCGGAACCCAGCACCGGGTATCCCATGGTGAACGAGAACCAGTACCAGCCGAGCGCCTTGCTGATCTGCTGCTTCGGCGCTCCCGCCATGACCCACACCAGGAAGCCGTAGGCGAACAGCGGGTAGCCGAGGCCGCGGATCCCGTAGGTGATCAGGATCAGCGCGTAGCTCCCGGTCGGCACGGCCACCGCCAGCAGCACCGCGTGGCACACGGCCCAGATCGCGGTGCCGGCCATCATGACCTTGCGCGGCCCCCACCGGTCGGAGAGCCCGCCGGACAGGAACGCGCCCACGGCGGCGGCGATGCCGTAGGTGGTGAAGATGACGCCCACGCTGGCTTCGGTGAAGCCGAACTCGGTTTTGAAGTAGGTGGAGAGGTAGCTGGTCTCCACCCCGTCACCGATCATGAACAGCAACATCCCGACGTAGCCCCACAGCAGGGTGCGCGGGATGCCTATCCGGTCGAAGAAGTTCGCGGGCGGCTCGTGGCCGGTTGACACCACGTTCGTGGACCTCCTGACGGGCAGCGGTGCCCGGGTCGTAGCAGGTTTCCGCTGGTCACCACGGCGCGGCGAGTTCCCGCGCCAGCGGCGGCCGGTTCGTGACGGACAACCTGCAACAAGACCCGAGATCTGAGCAAGATCTTCACACAAATTGTGGGATACTCTGGTGGTTTCCACAGTCGGGAGGTCGCGATGCCGGTCCGGAAGTCGGCCGCCGAGGTCGAGCAGCGTCGACAGGAGGCGTTGCGCCTGGTCACCGGCGTCGGCGAGGTCCGCATCGACGAGCTCGCGCACCGCCTCGGAGTCAGCGTGATGACGGCGCACCGCGACCTCGACGACCTCCAGTCCCGCAACCTGCTGCAGAAGCGGCGCGGTGTGGCGGCGGCGTTCAGCACCGTGCAGCGGGAGAGTTCGCTGCGCCTGCGCGAACACGTCAACGCGGAGTTCAAGGCGGCCATCGCCGAGCCGCTGCTCGACCTCGTCGCACCCGGCGACACCGTGCTCATCGACTGCGGCAGCACGCTTTTCCCGTTCGTCCGGGCACTGTCCGAAGTGGAGCAGCTGCAGGTCGTCACGAACTCGCTGCGGGTGAGCTACCTGCTGTCCGAGTCCGCGACCGTCACGCTGCTCGGCGACCGCTTCTACCCCGAGTTCGAGTCCTGCGCGGGCCCCGAGGTGCTGCGCCAGCTCGACCGCTTCCGCGTGGACGTCGCTTTCCTGACCGCCACGTGTGTCCACAATGGCGGGTTGTCCCACCCGGTGCGGGAGTACGCGGAGAACAAGGA
>NZ_JAFRFW010000442.1:0-4038 GCF_017434145.1 Saccharopolyspora sp.
CGCGGCTCGGCCGTGTCGTCCGAACGTCTGACAAGTATTCGGCGGAGGGCCCGGACGTCGGCGAGCACGCGCCGCGTAACGGTTCGGTCAACTCTCCCGCCTTGGGTTTTCGGCGCCCATGGACGAATGGTCTAGTTATTGGGCCAAACGCTCCTGAAGGAGGTTCGCCGATGAGCGTCCAGGGCGAATACCGGCTGAGCAGCACCCTCGGCCCGCGCGCCGTGACCTTCATGCCGATCGGCTTCCTGGTCGGTAACGGAGTCGGTCCGCCCGTGATGCGGTTGCGCCGCTCGCCGGTCCGGTGGGCCTCGCCGTAGCCGCCCAACTGATCGCCAGCAACCTCCCGTTGGTCGTCGAAGACGTCGGCGCCGCGGGCAAGCCACCTGGGGACGTGAGCTACGTGCTGCTCGCGATCGTCGTCCTGGCGCCGGGTCTCGGCGCGGTGCAGGCGCTGTTGGTCAAAGCTCGCGATCCCGCGGATTTCGCCCTGAGCGCACAGGAACTCGACCACGAACGACACCGGGAGTTCGATCCGATGAATCCGACTCGGTACGCGACTGCCGCCGCGGCGAGCCCGCTGATCGGGCTGACCGGTCGCCGGAAGAGCGCGGCGATCATGACGGCTCCGCGGGGATTCTCCGACGCGCCCATCGACGTCTACTTCGCCGAATTCGCCACGTCGGTACAGGGCGCAGGCGCGCTCGCGGTGCACCTGCCTCTCGACGGCGACGCGCGGGCGCTCGTGGCGCGACTCGACGGGCTCGTTCTGGTCGGCGGGGACGACGTCGACCCGCGCCGGTACGGCCAGGCGCCCGGTCCTTTCACGACGGTCGTGGATCCGGCCTGCGACCAGTTCGAGACCGACCTCGTCACCGCGGCACTGGAGCGGGACATCCCCATCCTCGGCGTCTGCCGGGGCCAGCAGATCCTCAACGTGGTGCTCGGGGGCACGCTGCAGCAGCATCTCGAGCTCGGGGAAGGCGAGTCGCACGGCTCCTACGCCTATCCGCGTGCGCACCGGGTCCACGACGTGGAGTTCACCGAGGGCAGCACGCACGCGGCCGTCTACGGCACGCGCACCAGAGTCAACTCCTTCCACCACCAGGCGGTCGACCGTCCCGGCGACGGGGTGACCGTCGTCGGCCGCGCCCCGGACGGGACCGCCGAGGCCATCGAGATCGCGGGCACGTCCGCGATCGGAGTGCAGTGGCATCCCGAGACCTTCGGCAACGACCCGATTTTCACCTGGCTCGCCCGCACCGCGTCCGCCAAGGCCGGGCTCACCCGCAACGACAACGCACAGGAGGTCGCACGATGAGCGAACGACATGCCGGCCGATCGGTCTTCATCACCGGCGCAGGCGGCGGTATCGGCCGGGAGACCGCGCTGCGCCTGGCGGGCGAGGGCGCGAGGATCATGGCGACCGACGTCAACGGCGACGCTGCCCGGGAAACCGCGGAACTCGTCGAGGCCGATGGCGGTACCGCGCTGTCCGCCGCCGTCGACGTGCGTGAGCGCTCCGGCATCCGGGCCGCCGCCGAGGCCGCGGCCGCGGCGTGGGGATCGCTCGACCTGCTCGTCAACAATGCGGGCCTGGTGACTCCGCACTCGCTGTCCGACCTCACCGACGACGCCTGGGACCTCGTGCTCGACGTCAACCTCAAGGGCCAGTTCCTGGTCGCGCAGGAGGTGGCCCCGCACCTCGATGCCGCCGGCGGCGGCGCGATCGTCAACCTCTCCACCGTCGAGGCGTCCGTGGTCGTGACCAGCGGCAGCACCGCGCAGCCGCATTACAACGCGAGCAAGGGCGGCGTACCCGCACTCACCAAGGCGCTCGCCGTCGAACTCGCCCCCAAGAACATCCGCGTCAACTGCGTCGCGCCGGGACCCATCGCGACGGACTTCTTCTCCTACGAGGACGTCACGAGCCCCGAGGCCATGGAGTTCCTGGGACAGCGCCTGCTCGTGCGCCGGGTCGGAACGCCGGCCGACGTGGCTTCGGCGATCTCGTGGCTGCTCTCGGACGAGGCGGCCTGGATCGACGGCATCGAATTGCCGGTGGACGGCGGGTGGTTGACGCGATGACCCCTCTCCTTGACCCGCGCCAGCTCGAAGGAGCGGGCATCCACACGGTGATCGTCGCGACCCCGGACCTGCAGGGCCGCCTGGTGGGACGGCGGGTTCCCGCGGAGCGCTTCCCCGGCATCCTGGAGTGCGGCGTCGAGATCTGCACCTGCGCGTGGGCCTGGGACGTCGAGCAGTCCTTCGACCTCATCGGCGCGGGCGTCCTCGCCGTCTGCAGCATGCACCACGGCGCACCCGACGTGGCGCTCATCCCCGACGTCGGCACGCTGCGCCGAGCCGCGTGGCTGCAGGGAGTCGCCATCTGCATGGCCGACCCCGTGTGGCCCACGACCGGCGAACCGCTCGACATCTCGCCGCGCGTGCTGCTCAAGAAGGAGCTCGCCAGGTACCGGGACATGGGCTACTCGCCGCAGGCCGGTACCGAGCTGGAGTTCTACCTGTTCGCGAACAACCCTCGTGCGCTTCGCAAGAGCGGCTTTCGGGACGACCTGGACCCCACGACCCTCACGCCGAGCGACTTCATGATCCACGAGGGCAACGGCTACGAGCCCTTCTTCCAGAAGTTGCGTCGCGACCTGCGGGACAGCGGTATCGAGGTGGAGGCGGGGCAGTCCGAATGGGGAACCGGGCAGTGGGAGATGACCTTCGCCTACGGCGACCCGCTCGAGATGGCCGACCGGCACGCGCTCTACAAGCTCGCCGTGCGCGACAGCGCGGTGGCCGCGGGCATGTCGGTGACGTTCATGGCGCGCCCGCTCAACGACCAGCCCGGCTCGTCCTGCCACGTGCACCTTTCGCTGCTCGACGACGCGGGTGGGTCGGTCTTCTGGAACGCCGACGCCGAGCACCGCATGAGCGACACGCTGCGTTCGGCCGTCGCCGGGATGCTCGAGCACACCCCCGCGTTCATGGCCTGGTACGCGCCGACCGTCAACTCCTACCGGCGCACCAACTCACAGGAGATCGCGGGGTACGGCCGGACATGGGCGGTGCAGAACCGGTCGGTCTCAGCGCGGATCGTCGGGCACACGTCGTCCGCCCTGCGTGTGGAATACCGGATACCCGGCGCAGACACCAATCCCTATCTGACCCTGTGCGGCGTGCTCGCCTCCGCCCGCGACGGCATCGCACGTTCGGCGACACCGCCCGCGATGACGGTGGGCAACGCCTACGACGGGGAGATCGACGCGGCCATGCCCACGCAGCTCGCCGAGGCAGCCGAGATGTTCGCGACGTCCGATTTCGTCCGCCGGCTCATCGGTGAAGAGAACACATCGCACTTCCGCCACCTCGCCGAGTTGGAGTGGCGCGTCTACCAATCCACGGTGACGCAATGGGACCTGCAGCGCTATTTCGATCGGATCTGACGAGCATGACCTTTCCCTCCCCGTGCACCTGGATCGACGGCCGCGCCGAGCAGAGCCGCACCGACGACGGAGCATCGCTGCGCGACCCGAACACCGGCGCCGAACTCGCACCGAGTCGCTCGTCGTCGAGCGAGCAGATCGACCGGGCCGTCGGCGCCGCGGCCGGTGCACATGCCGACGGGCGCTGGTCCTCGCTCGGCGCCGAGAGGCGCGCACCGTTCCTGCGGGCCCTCGCCGACGGTCTGGACGCCCGTGCCGACGAGATCGCCCGCCTCGACGCGATCAACTCGGGCGTGCCGATCTCGGTGACCCGGCTGTTCGCGTCCAGCAACGGCGACACCGTGCGCTCCGCCGCGGACCGGGCGCTCGCGCTCGGCGACGCCGCGGCCCTGCCCGCGGACGGCAGGGACGTGCGCATCCACCGCGTGCCGTGGGGCCCCGCCGCCCTCCTGATGCCCTGGAACGCACCTTCGGCGATGGCCGTCAAGAAGCTCGGTTTCGCACTCGCGGCCGGCGCGAGCGCCGTCATGAAACCGTCACCGGCCTCGCCGTGGAGCGCGCTGCTCGTCGCGGAAGCGGCGGCCGA
>NZ_JAFRFW010000443.1:0-7414 GCF_017434145.1 Saccharopolyspora sp.
CGACGACGCCGCCGCCGCGATCGGGCGCCGCCGCGCCGAGCAGGGCGTGCCGCTGGAGGTCATGCTGCGCACCTTCCGGCTCGGCGGGCGCATCGTGTGGGAGGCGCTGGTCGAGCAGGCGCACGCCGACCGCGCCGACCCGGACGTGGTGCTGGGCGCGGCCACCTCGATGTGGACGGTGATCGACGGGTTGTCCTCGACGCTGTCGACCTCCTACCGCAACACCGAGCTGGAGCGGTTGCGCCGCGACGACCAGCGCAGGCACGCCCTGGTGGAGGACCTGCTCAGCGGCCGCGCGCGGGACACCGCGTTCGCGCAACGCACCGCGAAGGAACTCGACCTGCCGACCGGCGGCCGCTACCTGGTGGTGGTCGCCGAGATGCGCGCCGATGGCAGCTTCGCGCTGGCCGGGCAGAGCGAAGCGTTGGGCGGTGTGCACATCCGCTCGGTGTGGCAAGTGCGCGCGGACACACTCGTCGGGCTCGTCGCCCTGGAGCAGCGCGCTGCGCCGGGCGCGCTGGAGGTGCTGCGCCCGCTGGCCCGCGGCCGGGTGGCGGCGTCACCGCCGGTGAAAGGCCTGGCCGAGGTGGGCCTGGCGCACCAGCTCGCGCTCACCGCGCTGGGCACCGCCTCTTACAACACGCCGCAGCTGGTGTCGCTGGAGCAGCGCTACCCGGAGGCGCTGCTGGTGCAGTCGCCCGACCTGGCGCAGCGGCTGCTGGATTCGCAGCTGGGGCCGGTGCTGGAGCTGCCGGTCAAGGAGCGCGACATGCTGCTGGAGACGCTGTCGGCGTGGCTGGAGGAGAACTGCTCGACGGCCAACGCCGCGGTGCGGCTGCACTGCCACCGCAACACGGTGCTCAACCGGCTGCACCGGATCGGCGCGCTGATCGACCGGCCGCTGCACGGGCGGGCGGCGTACGTGTCGCTGTCGCTGGCGTTGTCGGCACTACACCTGCGGGATGGGCTCCGCGACTGAGCCTCCGGGGCAACTTTTGGCGTTTTTCCGCTATCGGTGTTGACTTTCTGATTTCTCCGCCGTGAACCGCCCTGATCGTCACCGTCGGTGCCGAATCGCGACCTTGCGTGATCAAACCGGGCCGAAATGTGCGCTGTGCACATCGGCCGGTGCCGAAGTCTGGGCGGTCGAGCATGGCGCGCGAGTGTCCGCGCTCACGAGACTCGCGGTGCAACATCCGGGATTCACCCAGCGGCGAAGCACCTGCATCGAGACGGGCTCCGCGCTGGTCCGTGCGGCTCGAAGGAGCACAGCGAAGTGCAGGAATACGACCTCCTTGTGGTGGGCGGCGGCCCCGGCGGGTACGTCGCCGCGATCCGGGCCGCGCAGCGCGGCCTGTCCGTGGCCGTGGTGGAGAAGGAGAAGCCCGGCGGGGTGTGCCTGAACTGGGGCTGCATCCCCACCAAGGCGATGCTGCGCTCCGCCGAGGTCTACGAGACCGTCCTGCACGCCGCCGAGTACGGCGTGCGCGCCGAGAACGTCGCGCTGGACTACGACACCGTCAGCCGCCGCAAGGACAGCGTGGTCAAGGGGCTGACCGACGGGGTCGCGGGCCTGCTCAAGGCCAACGGCGTCAGCGTGCTCATCGGGCACGCCCGGTTCACCGGCCCGACCACCGTGGACGTCTACGCCACCGGTGAGTCCGAGCTCGGCGCGAACGGACCCCGCTACGCCGCCGACCCGGTCGGCGATGCGCCCATCGACCAGGTCCGCGCGAAGGACGTGATCATCGCGACCGGTTCGGTCCCGGTGCAGCTGCCGCTGCCCGGCGCCGACCTGCCCGGCGTGATCACCTCGGACGGCGCGTTCGGCCTGACCGAGGTGCCCGGGCGGCTGCTGGTCATCGGCGGCAGCGCGGTCGGTGCGGAGTGGGCCAGCCTGTTCGGCTCGCTGGGCAGCGAGGTCAGCATCGTCGAGATGCAGTCCACGCTGGTCCCGGCCGAGGACGCCGAGGTCGGCAAGGCGCTGGGCCGCTCGTTCGGCAAGCGCGGCATCAACGTGCTCACCGGCGCCACCGTCTCGAAGATCGAACGTTCCGGGCGCGGCAAGAACTCCGCGCTGAAGGTCACCGTGGACGGCGCCAAGCCCCAGGAGATCGAAGCCGACGTCGTGCTGTTCGGCGTCGGCCGCAAGCCGAACACCGCCGCGCTGGACTTGGACCGCGCCGGTGTGGCGCTGGACCCGCGCGGGTTCGTGCAGGTCGACGACAAGCTGCGCACCAGCGTCGAGCACGTGCACGCGATCGGCGACGTCACCGGCAAGGCGCTGCTCGCGCACGTCGCCTCGCACCAGGGGATCGTGGCCGCCGAGACGATCGCGGGCCACGAGTCGCACATCGACTACGACGTCATCCCGGCCGCGACGTTCACCCACCCCGAGATCGCCAGCGTCGGGCTCACCGAGGCGCAGGCCGCTGAAGCGGGGCACGAGGTCGTCGCCGCGAAGTTCCCGTTCGCCGCGCTGGGCCGCGCGCAGACCTACGGCGACACCGAGGGCTTCATGAAGGTCGTCGCGGGCAAGCAGTACGGCGAGGTGCTGGGCGTGCACGTGTTCGGCCCGTCGGCCAGCGACCTGATCACCGAGGGCGCGCTGGCGATGACGCTGGAGGCGACGCTCGACGAGCTCGCCGAAACCGTCCACGCGCACCCGACGCTCGGCGAGGTCGGCATGGAGGCGGCGATGTCCGCCCTCGGTTTGCCGGTCCACACGGCTCCGCCGAAGAAGCGCTAAGGACGGCCCGAGTCCCGCACCGCGAGCGGCTTCCGCCGCTTACAACGCCCTAGTCCGGCTCCAGTCCCGCACGATTTTCGAAAGGGTTCCGTGATGGCGCAGACCGCGACCCGCAGCAAGCCCGCGACCCGCACCAAGTCCGGCCGCACGCCCGCACGCGCCGCCAAGAGCGGCCCGTTCGGCGGGGAGTCGCAAGAGCTGCTGCGCGGCTACTTCCAGCAGATGACGCTGATCCGCCGCTTCGAGGAGCGCGCCGCGCAGGGCTACACCCAGGCCAAGATCGGCGGCTACTGCCACCTAAACCTGGGTGAGGAGGCCACCGTCGTCGGCCTGATGTCGGCGCTGCGCAAGACCGACCTGCTGTTCACCAACTACCGCGAGCACGGCTACGCGATCGCCAAGGGCATCGAGCCGGGCCGGGTGATGGCCGAGCTCTACGGGCGCAGCACCGGCACTTCCAAGGGCTGGGGCGGTTCGATGCACATGTTCGACTCCGACGCCGGGCTGCTCGGCGGCTACGGCATCGTCGGCGGGCAGATCCCGCTGGCCACGGGTGCCGCGATGGCCGTCGACTACCGCGGTGGCGACCAGGTCGTGATGTGCCAGATGGGCGATGGCACCACCAACATCGGCGCGTTCCACGAGGCGCTGAACATCGCCGCGCTGTGGAACCTCCCGGTGGTGTTCGTGGTGGTGAACAACCACATGGGCATGGGCACCACGGTGGACAAGGCTTCGGCGGAGTCGGACCTGTACAAGCGCGCCGCGGCTTACCGGATGCACGGCGAGCGGGTGGACGGCAACAACGTGCTCGAGGTCCGCGACGCGGCCACGAAGCTGGTCGAGCAGGCCCGCGAGTCCGGCACGCCCGCGCTGCTGGAGGCGGTCAGCGACCGGCTCAAGGGCCACTCGGTGGTGGACCCGGGCAAGTACCGCAGCGAGGACTCGGTGCAGCAGGCCCGCGCGAACGACCCGGTGGTGAACTTCCGGGCGAAGTTGATCGATGCAGGCGTGCTCGACGAGGACGCCGCCGCGGAGATCGAGAAGCAGGCGCAGGCCGACGCCGACGCCGCGGTCGCCTTCGCCGACGACAGCCCGCACCCCGAGGTGTCCACGCTGTTCGACTACACCTACGCCACCCCGGTGGCGAACGATTCCCGGCGCCTGCCGGCAGACCCGGTGTTCTGAGCCGCTCACCGCACACCCCGCCACCCGCTCCCGCGCGGCACTCGGCTCGATCGCCGGGTGCCGCCGAGGGCACGTCCGCTCCGCCCGACACGAGCGGGCCCGAGTCGCAGAGCTCAAGCGGCGTCAGCCGCTTTCGCCACCTGAGCAACCGGCACCGCCGCGGGTTCTCAGGCGTCGTCTCGCGAGGACAGCTCAGACGCCGAGTAGGGAGCTACTTCAGGATGAGATCCCGCAGCGAGACGGCGCCTGAGGTTCCGCTACCCGACCACCTACGCAAAATGAGTTCAAAACAGGCATTCAGGAGTTAGTTCCTTGGCCGTCATGACTTACCGCCAGGCGTTGCACGACACGCTGCGCGACGAGATGCACCGCGACGAAGACGTGTTCCTCATCGGTGAGGAGATCGGTGTCTTCGAGGGCTCTTACAAGATCACCGCCGGGCTGCTGGAAGAGTTCGGCGAGAAGCGGGTGCGCGACACCCCGATCGCCGAGGAGGGCTTCGTCGGCGCAGCGGTCGGTGCGGCGATGCTGGGGCTGCGCCCGGTCGTGGAGCTCATGACGATCAACTTCTCGCTGATCGCGCTGGACCAGATCGTCAACCACGCGGCCAAGATCTACGGCATGTTCGGCGGGCAGACCAGCGTGCCGATGGTGCTGCGCACGCCCGGTGGCGGCGGTCAGCAGCTGGGCGCGACGCACTCGCAGAACATCGAGTTGTACTACGCGTTCGTGCCGGGCTTGAAGGTCGTCGCCCCGAGCACGCCCGCGGACGCGAAGGCGCTGCTGCTGGCGTCGCTGCGGGACGACGATCCGGTGCTGTTCCTGGAGAACCTGGCGCTTTACAACACCAAGGGCGAGGTGCCGGACGACGTCGCGCCCGCGGAGATCGGCAAGGCCGCGGTGACCCGCGAGGGCTCGGACGTGACGATCATCGGCTACTCCCGGATGGCCGGGATCGCCGGGCAGGTGGCCGCGAAGCTGCACGACGAGGAAGGCATCGACGCCGAGGTCGTGGACCTGCGCAGCCTGCGCCCGCTGGACCGGGAGACCGTGGTGAACTCGGTGCGCAAGACCGGGTGCGCGGTGGTGGCCGAGGACGACTGGCTGACCTACGGCATCGGCGCGGAGATCGCCGCGTCCATTTCGGACGGTGCGTTCGACTACCTGGACGCACCGGTGCGCCGGGTGGCGGCCGCCGAGGTGCCGCTGCCCTACGCCAAGCCGCTGGAGAAGGCCGCGTTGCCGTCGGCCGAGTCGTTGACCACCGCCGTCCGGGAAACCTTGGACGCCGTCGGCGCTCGCCGCTGAGACTTCCCGAGGAATTGCTGATGACTGAGATCCAGATGCCGCGCCTGTCCGACACGATGGAGGAAGGCGTGATCGCCGGCTGGCAGAAGAAGGTCGGCGATCAGATCAAGCGCGGCGAGGTCGTCGCCGAGATCGAGACCGACAAGGCGATCATGGAGCTGGAGGCCTACGACGACGGGGTGCTGGAGAAGGTGCTCGTCGGCGAGGGCACGACGGTTCCGATCGGCACGCCGATCGCGCTGGTCGGGGACGGGTCCGGGGCGGTCGCCGAGGCGGCTGAGCCTGCCGCGCCTGCCGGTGCGCCTGCGGATGCTTCGGCGGAGGCGGCAGCGCCTGCCGGGCAGTCGGGCCCTGCCGCGGAGCCTGCTCCTGCTTCTGCGCCGGAGCCGGTGAACGGCAGCGCGCTGTCGCAGCCGAAGGCGTCGCCGCTGGCGAAGGCGGTGGCCAAGGACCGCGGTGTGGACTTGGCCGGGGTCACCGGAACCGGTCCGGGCGGGCGCATCATCCGCGCCGACATCGACGCCGCGGCCGCCGAACCGGCTGCCGCTCGGTCCGCGGCCGAGCCCGCTCCGGCTCCGGCCGCGCCCGCCCAGCCCGCGACGGCCCCGGTTTCCGGCGCTGGTGAGGACGTCGAGGAGCTGCCGCTGAGCAACGTCCGCAAGGTCACCGCCAAGCGGCTCGCCGAGAGCAAGCAGCAGGCCCCGCACTTCTACCTGACCAGCGCGATCGACGTGACCGACCTGGTGGCGTTCCGCGGCAACCTCAACGAGCGCTTGCAGGCCGCGGGCGGTCCGAAGGTCAGCCTCAACGACCTGGTGGTCAAGGCGGTGGCGACCGCGCTGCGCGCGAACCCCTCGGTCAACGTCTCCTTCGGCGGCGACAAGCTGTTGCAGCACAAGCGGATTCACTTGGGCGTGGCGGTCGCGATCGACGACGGTCTGGTGGTGCCGGTCATCCGGGAC
Source organism: Saccharopolyspora sp. (assembly GCF_017434145.1). Classification (NCBI taxonomy): domain Bacteria; kingdom Bacillati; phylum Actinomycetota; class Actinomycetes; order Pseudonocardiales; family Pseudonocardiaceae; genus Saccharopolyspora; species Saccharopolyspora sp. The sequence continues at coordinate 6,208 of NZ_JAFRFW010000443.1, forward strand.
ACCGACCGCAAGAGCGTTTCGGAGATCGCCACCGAGGGCCGCGAGAAGGCCGGGCGCGCTCGCGAGGGCAAGCTGAAGCTCGACGAGATGTCCGGCGGCACGTTCACCATCTCGAACCTGGGCATGTTCGGCATCGAGCAGTTCTCCGCGGTGATCAACCCGCCGGAGGCGGCGATCCTCGCGGTCGGCGCCGCCAAGGAGGAGCTGCAACTGGTCGATGGGGAAGTGGTGGCCCGCAAGATCCTGCGAGTGACGCTCTCGGCGGACCACCGCGCCATCGACGGCGCCGTCGGCGCGGCCTTCTTGCAGCAGCTCACAGCTCTGCTGGAAGATCCCCTCCGCATCATCGCCTGAGACAGCAGCATTCGAGCGGTCCGTTCACCCCGCGAATCCGGGGTGGGCGGACCGTCCGTCCGGTACGTGATTCCTGGGATTCCTTGGGTTCTGCGAACCGTCGCCGCCGCGGAGTGAGCGACGCGCTCGTGCGGGCCGCGATTGAACGCGCCGGTGCCGCGGTTGCGAGTACGCTCGGTCAAGATCGTCGATGATCGAGGGATCGACGGTCGCGGCATGGCCGTTGGCCGTCGTTCCGAAGGGCGAGGCGGGTGCGCCGTCGCCGGAACAAGGAGGAGTTCCGCATGAGTGCCGTTACCGTCGCGGGTCGTTATTTGAACAAGCTCGTCGCGCCGTGCGTGCGGAGGTTTTCGCGGTGGCCCTCGGAGGTCGGCGGTACGGGCATGGTGAACGTTTCCTACCGGGGGCGACGTTCGGGACGCGAGGTCGCACTGGTCGTCGCCGTCCGCCGCACCGAATCCGGCGCCACCATCGACGTGATGCTGCCGGACCAGAAGCGCTGGTGGCGCAATTTCCTGGGACAGCGCAGCCCGATCACTCTCGAAGCCGCGGGTGAACGGCGCACCGGTCAGGCCCTCGCGGTCCGTGACGAGGACGGCAAGGTGCAGGTGCACGTCGACTTCGACTGACCCGCGATCAGCGCGGTGTGGCCGGTGTCCTGCTACGAGCTGTGGGAGGAGTCGCCGGGCGAAGCACTGGAGAACTCCGTCCGGATGGTCGATCCGGACCGAGCCCCAGAGCGACCCCGACCGTCGGCTCGGACAAGCGCTCAGCCGGCTCGGCGACTGCGGATTCCGACCGCGTGCGGGGAATCGTCGAGATCGCCGGGATGCAACCCGAGGCTGAGGATGCG
>NZ_JAFRFW010000444.1:0-2022 GCF_017434145.1 Saccharopolyspora sp.
AGTCTACGTCATCGACAGCCTTTCGCTGTCTCAGGCCGCGGATTCCCGGCCCGCGGATTCCCGGCCCGCGGCGGACGATTCCGCGCCCTCGCTGCTGTCCTTAGCTACCGACACCGCTCGCGGGCTCGTGCCCGCGCCGCAGCCCGAGCCGGACTCCGCGGAAGCCGGCGAGTTCGCGCTGCACGACCTGGACCCGCAGCGCCTCGTCGGCACGGCCGAGTCGGCCGCGGACCTGGTGCCCGGTGCGCACTCGCTGCTGGACCCGCTGAGCGACGGGCACTCCGGCGATCCGGCCCCGACGGAGCCCGCCCCGCCCGCGGCCGAACCCGAACCGCCAGCGTGGACACCGGAGGCGCCGCCCGCGCCGCTCGCCGCGCGACCTCCGCCCTCCGCTGCGGCACCGCTTCCGCACCACCTCGACGAACCGCGCACCGCGCCCGAGCCGGCAGCCGACGGCGGCGCCGTGATCACAAGCGAGAGCCCGGACAGTCCCGCGCCGCCACTGCCCTGGTCACCGCGCCACCCGGGTCTGCTGCCCGCGCCGCCCGCCGCCGGATGTGGTTGCCCGGCCGACGGACTCGGCCACGGCGGCGGACTCGGCATCACCGGGCAACCGCCGTCGTCCACACCGCTGCCCACGGCCGCGCAACGCGTCGAACATCCGGCCGCGCGCGCCCTGCTCGGCGCCGAAGGCTCGGCACCCGGCACCACGCCCGACTAGGTCGGCGATCAACCGCGACGCGCCCCGGAGATCCGATGCGGCGCTCCCCCGAACCACTGCTCTTCCCCGCCCGCGCGGGACACATCCGAAGGAGACCCCATGCAGACCTGGGCGAAGCGAGGCGTCCGCGCCGCGCTGGTGACCGGCGGTGTGCTGGCCGTGGGAACGACCATGGCCGCCACCGAAGACGCGAACGCCGCGCGGCATTCCGGCGACTTCCCCGCAGGCAACGGCGCGCATCGCGCGTCGAGCGCGGACCAGCACCGGCCGCTGCACAGCGCGGAGGACACCCAGCCGATATTCCCCGCGCGCGACGCAGCCGTGCGGATGGACGGCGAGCTGTTCCCCGCGCACCTGCGTTCCGGTGGAGACGGGCGCTACCGGGCGCTGGTGCTCACCGGCCGGATCGACCCGGTGCGGGACCTGCTTCCTGCCGTCGAAGACGCGCCCACGCGGGAGATCCCCGCGCTGAGCGAGCAGGGCTGGCTCGCGTCGCGGGTGCCGCGGATGGAACTCGCGGGCTGGGTGGCCGACCCGGCCACCGCGCGCCCGGCGCCGAGCGCGGGCAGGCACAGCATGGAGCCCGGTGCCGCGCCCTCCCGGCACGCGCTGCGCACTCCGGCTGAGGGGTTCCACCGGTCGCTGAGCTGGGCGGGAGCGATCGGCGAGGTGGTTCGCGAGCAACCGCGCGCCGCGGCTCCGGCGGGCGAGGGGCTGGTGTCGCTGTGGCAGCAGTCCCAGCGGCAGGAGGTTCATCGCCAGGCGCCGCCCACGGCCGCGCTGCTCGACGCCGAGTCGGTCGACCTCACTTCCGGCGTGCTCGCAGCCCCGGAGTACCGGCTGCACACGCTGCCGCCGTCGCTGCTCGCGGTGGCGCTGGACGAGCCCGCGCACGCGATCGGCCAGCGGGACTCCGTGTCGTCGCAACTGCCGGGCGAGTACCTGGTCGCCGCGAACGAGGCGCCGGCTCTTCAGCACCCGTTGGTGGCCGAGCCGCGCGCGGCGGAGCGGCCCGGTGTGCAGGCACCGCTGCCGCCGCTGGGCGAGCTCAACGCCTTCGGCGCCGACCGCGTCTCCGCGCCCGCTCCCGAGCGGGTGGGCGCTGCGTTCGATCGAGCGATGCGGACCGGCGACCTGCCGACCACGCCGCTGCTGGCCGCCCGCTTCACCAGCGACCCGCTGAAGCTGCCGGTGCAGGTCAAACCGCTCGACGCGCTCGACGCAGTACTGGCGGAACGGGACGTGGTGGCCCGCAACCCGTTCCCGATGCCGCGTGCGGCGCCGGGCGAGCTGGCGCTGCC
>NZ_JAFRFW010000445.1:0-3115 GCF_017434145.1 Saccharopolyspora sp.
CTGCTGCTCGGCCGGGCCGGTGCGCTTGCTGGTCTGCTTGGGCTTGGGCCTGGGACGTTCGGCGCGCACCCGCAGCTTGGCCGCGCCTGCCGCCCCGCCGCGTCCCGCGGTGCTCTCCCGTGGCGCGGTCAGCTCACGCAACCACATGGTCAGCACCGCCCCTAGCGGCCGTTCGTGGGTGATCCGGGAACACACGATCCGCGTAACCACGATCGTGATGATCACCGCCCACGCGGTGGAGAAGAACCCGAAGCCGATGTTCATCCGGCGTTCCACCGCGAGCACGGCCAGGAACACCACGGTTCCCACGCCCCATGCCACGTAGCGGGCTCGCCACGGGAAGGTCGCCTTCGGCGGGCCGAGCCAGACGGCGTCGACCCGGTAGACCTCGTCGTCGGTGCGGATCCGCACGGCCGATCACCCGCTGGTGCTGAACAGGCCGGCGATGAAGGTGCCGATGTCCACGCCCGCCCCGGTGACCGCGAAGCCGATCAGCGCCAGCGCGACGAAGACGCCGACGACGCGGCGCATCACTCCGGCGTTGTCGCCCTTGCCGCCGCCGAGCCACAGCAGCAGCAGCGCAACGGTCAGCAGCAGCAGCGGCAACAGATTGTTGATGATCCACCCGCGGATGCCTTCTGTGCCGAGACCTGTCTGCTGCGCCAGCGGATCCATCGCAGCTTGCACGTGCGCCAACGTTTCCAGCGGCATGGCGGTCATCTTGTTACCCCTGAGTGCGTGAAGGGTCGTCGGGTAGGTGCTGCGGCCCGCCGGATCTTCCCGGCACGCCGGTACGAGTAGAACATGACATGGTCACCAGCAGTAGTGTTCGGCCGGGCGGGCTCGGCATCCCGGACCGCGGATCACCACTCCGCTGGTCCATTCGGGGTTGGCTCGTTCGGAGCAGCGGGCGGGTAAGGGCGAGGCCGGTCGCGGTGTCGGATCGCGAATCCCTGCTCGTTCACCCTGTTGCGAATCCCTTCCACACGCACCGTGCACGAAACGGCCGGTCAGTGGAATTGCGCACACCACGCCGCCGTGCCGGACCACCGCCTGCGGCCCCTTCCGGGACCCGTCCGGCGGTGATCTTGACTGCATCCAGCGTAGCGTTCCGGCCCGCCACGCTGCCGCGCAGGTCGCGGCACGGGCGGTGACCAGCGGGCTCCCGGTGGGCGGAACGCGGGACCGGTCGAACACCGCCGGACGGCGCCGTTGAACGTCCACTCAGGACGGCTGCGGCGGCGCCGGTTTCGCCCGATCCGCCCTTCGAGGACCACCAGCCGTGGCGCCACCCCGCGGAAATCACGCCGCGGACGCGAGTTCCTCCCGGAACACACCGAGGGCGGCAGCGAGGTGCTCCTGCGCCGCCCCGCCGAGGCTCCATCCGTCCACGGTGGACTCCAGCGACCGGTCGCGCACGAAGCACGCGGGCGCGATCCGCTGCGCACCGTGCTCGCGCAGGAGCCGCCGCGCGGCGTAATCCACCCCCGATGCTTGAGCCTGCGTCGCACCCAGTCCCACGACCTGCACCGGTCCCCGCAGCGGGGGCATCAGTTCCAGCCAGGTCCGGACCAGGCGGCTCATCGGCGCCTCGTAACACGGCGTGATCAACACGACTCCTGCGGAGCCGGTGAGCAGCCGCCGGGTCCAGCGCAGCGTGGGCGCATCGGCGTCGCCCGCCAGCAGCGCGGACTCCGGCAGCTGGTGCAGCGGGACGGCGCGCAGCCGGAAACCGTTGCCGTGCAACGCTTCGGTGCTGACCCGCGCCAGCTCTTCGAGCTTCGAACCGGGACGTGCGGCGGCGACGACGGTGATGATCGGTGACATGAGCGGACTTCCTGCTCGGCGTGCACGGGCGCGACGGGTTCAGCAGGAAGAACAACGAGCACCGTTGACGCGCGCGAAGTCCACGTAGCGGCGACGGGTCAACGCGGCGGCGGTCATGGCGCCAGTAGAACCGGCCGCGGCGGCCCGGGCAACGACGTCCGCGCATCGGAACGCCGGGTGCCGGGAACGCCGGCCGCCGGGGTGCTGGGTGCCGGGACGCTGGGTGCCGGGGTACCGGGAGGCGGCGACTAGAATGGACCGGCGCGGATGAGTCGACCGGGCGGTCGCGGCGCGGGCGCGACCCGCGTCGAGGAAAGTCCGGACTCCACAGGGCAGGGTGGTTGCTAACGGCACCCCGGGGTGACCCGCGGGAAAGTGCCCCAGCAACCAGACCGCCCGGCCCGATTCGGGCCGGGTAAGGGTGAAAAGGTGGTGTAAGAGACCACCAGCGTCCCGGGTGACCGGGACGGCTCGGTAAACCCCACCCGGAGCAAGGCCAAGAGGGCACCGCGAGGTGCCTGCGCAGGTGCTCGAGGGCTGCCCGCCCGAGCCTGCGGGTAGGCCGCTGGAGCCTGCCGGCGACGGCAGGCCGAGATGGATGACCGCCGAACGGGACGGCCGCAAGGCCCCCGGGAACAGGATCCGGCTTACAGGTCGGCTCATCCGCGCACTAGCCGGAAGAACGAGCGGCCCGATCGACCGGATCCGTTGACTCCTCGCCAGCCGGCCCGCCCGAGACGCCCGCACCTCACCTCGCCGCGGCGGCAACGGAGTCCGGAGTGAACCCCGCGCTGTTCGGGCACTGGCCGACACGCGCGCACACCGCTCGATCCAGGGCGAACTTCCCGGAGTGAACGGACCGTTGGTCCGGCTAGATTGGACGAACAGGCCGTTCACTCGGAAACGGCCGCCGGGTCAGGGCAGGTGGGAGATGTCGTTGACCAGGCGGACCGAAGCGTTCGCGTCGGGGTAGAACTCGACGATCGACAGCGACGCGAGGTCCAGGTGCAGCCGGTAGAAGATCTCCGGGCCGACGCCGAGACCGAGTCGCAGCAGTGCCTTGATCGGGGTCACGTGGCTGACCACGATCACCGTGCTGCCCGCGTGCCGGTCCAGGATCTCGTCGCGGGCCGCGGTGACCCGACGGAACGCGGCGTCCAGGCTCTCGCCATCCGGCGGTTCCACGGTGGAGTCGCCGAGCCAGCGGCGGTGCAGCTGGGCGTACTTCTCCGCGGCCTCCGAGAACGTCAGCCCTTCCCACGCGCCGAAATCGGTCTCCAGCAGGCCA
>NZ_JAFRFW010000446.1:0-16522 GCF_017434145.1 Saccharopolyspora sp.
CGTCGGTGAGCCGGGCCTCCGGCGCGTGCCAGGCGATCTTGCGCAGCACCGACCGCACCGCGGTGAGCGGGGTGGCGACGACGACCAGCGCGTCCTGCTCGGCGGCTCGCCGCAGCGCGTCCTCGGTACCGAGAACGTCGTGGCCCTCGGCGCGCGCCGCTTCGGCGTCCGCATCGGAGTTCGTCGAGCCCCATCCGGTTCGCCCGGCGGCGGCCGCGGCCCGCAGCACGGAGCCGCCGATCAATCCCAGTCCGATCACGCAAACGGCACGCATGGTCACATCCTGCCGGACCGCCGCACCCCGGCGCCCCACCCGGTCGAGGGTCGTTCGGACTCGATCGCGGTGCGGAAGGTCACGAGCGCGCAATAGTGCTTTCGGGGGGCACCCGCACGATTTACGGTGTGCACATGACAGGGCAGGAGCCGGTCGCGGGCTTCGCCGTTGCCGTCGTGCGAGAGGACGGCCGGTGGCGGTGCAGCGCCTTGGACAGCTCGGTGCTGAGCGGGTTGGACGCCACCATCACGGCGTTGCGCGATCTGCGCTCCACCGGCGCGGTGTTCGGCATGTGCAACGTGGACGACGAGTTCTTCGTGCTGATCCGGCCGGTGCCGGGCGGCGTGGACCTGCTGCTGTCGGACGCCGCGGCGGCGCTCGACTACGACATCGCCGCCGACGTGCTGGACCTGCTGCGCGCGGACACCCCGGACGAGGACGACGACGAGGTGTGGCCGGAGGGCAACCTGGCGCTGCTCTCGGACATCGGCCTGCCCGAGGGCGAACTGCTGGTGATCATCGAAGAGGTCGACCTGTACCCGGACGAGCAGCTGGAGATGATCGCCCAGCGCTGCGGGTTCGGCGAACAGTTCGCCGGGCTGCTGGAGAAGCTGGACCAGTGAACGACCGCGACACCGAGCTGGTGCGCGCGGCCCTCGACATCGCTCCCGGTGCGTTGCCCAGCGCAGACGTGCCGATCGGCGCGGTCGTCGCGGCTCCCGACGGGTCGATCCTGGCCCGCACGCACAACCGTCGCGAACTGCTGGCGGACCCGACCGCGCACGCGGAGATCCTGGCGCTGCGCGAGGCGGCGGCCGCGTTCGGCGACGGCTGGCGGCTCGCCGGCTGCACCCTCGCCGTCACGGTCGAACCGTGCACGATGTGCGCGGGCGCGCTCGTGCTCGCGCGGGTGAGCCGCGTGGTGTTCGGGGTGTGGGAGCCGCGCACCGGCGCGGTCGGGTCGCTGTGGGACGTGGTCCGCGACCGGCGAACCAACCATCGCCCGGAGGTCGTCGGCGGCGTGCTCGCCGACGAGTGCGCGGCGCTGCTGGAAGGCTTCTTCGACCGGCAGCGGTGATGCGTGCCGCCGGATCATGCTGGGTACCCGGGGGATGCACGGACCCAGTGGAAGGAGTGACCGATGGGCGTGTTCGACAAGGTCAAGCACCAGGCCCAGCAGCTCGCAGGCCGGGCCAAGGAGGCCACCGGCAGCGCGAGCGGCAACGACGAGCTCCGCGACGCGGGCAAACGCGACCAGGCCGAAGGCAAGGTGAAGGAAACCGGCCAGGACATCAAGGACAAGGCCGCAGGTGCCGCGGAGGACGTGCAGGACAAGTTCCGCGGTTCGGGCAAGGGTGAGTGATCATCGACCCCGTCTGCGGAGATCGCTGCGGCGTCCAGTAGCCTAGTCGGCGGTAGCGTGTCCGAGCGGCCTAAGGAGCGCGACTCGAAATCGCGTGAGGTGAGAGCCTCCGTGGGTTCGAATCCCACCGCTACCGCCGGTCAGAGCCGGTTCCCGCGAGCAGCGGGGACCGGCTCTTCGTCGTTGGTCTCAGTTTTGGTCTCGTCCGGCCCTCGGGCGGGCGCTCGCCGCTTACACGTCGTCGCTGGTGCCAGGGCCGTGCTACTCGGTGAAAACAGCAAGAAGTGCGGAAAAGGCCGTGAGTACGCCGACTGCTGAGGCGGCCAGGTACCAGCTTCGCTGTGCGGCTGGATCAGCACGGCGTGTGCCGGTTCGGGCAGCGAGGCTGAGCACCAATAGCAGCACTGCGAGTCCTGCGGTGACGTACAGCATGGCGGGTGTCCCTCGGGCGTAGGTCAGCACGCGCACGGTGCCACAGCGAATGATGCTGCCGAAGGGATGCCGCAGGCAGTGCAGCGCACGAGCCGGTCCCCGCAGTGCGCGGGGACCGGCTTCGGTATGCAGGGGTCAGCAGGCGTTGGGTGCGGGTTCGCCCTCGAAGCGGTCGGCGAGGTAGTCGACCACGCTGCCCGCTGCGGTGATCATCGTGCTGACGTGCTCGCCCGGGAACGTCTTCCAGGAGACCTCGGAGCCCGCCCGGCAGTACTGGTCGCGCAAATCCGCCGCCTGGTCCAGCGGGATGAGTTCGTCGGCGTTGCCGTGGAACAGGTAGACCGGCGCTTGCGGCCGGGCGGAGCCGAGCTTGTTCTGCTCCAGCCGGGCCTGCCAGCGGGGATCCGCCAGCGGGTTGCTGGTCGTGAAGTCACTGATGCGCTGGAAGGCGTGGCCGAACACCGCATCCACGCAGGCGCCCTGCTCGGACTCGTACGTCTCGCGGCCCTTGTCGTTGAGGAACGACTGGAGATCGAGTTCGGGGTAGGCGCTGTCCAGGCCGAAGGCGGACATCAGCAGGAAGCCGAAACCGACGTTGCCGTCGAGCTGCCGGGACACCGCTTGGAGGTCGGCGGGCACGCCGCCGCCGGTGACGCCGACGACGTTCATCTCGGGTGCGTACTCCGGTGCGAGCTCACCCGCCCATGCCGCACCGCCGCCGCCCTGCGAGTAGCCGGAGAACGCCACCGGCGAGTCGGAGCTCAGTCCGGTCGCGGGCAGGCGGGTGGCGGCGCGCGCGGCGTCGATCACGGTGCGGCCTTCGGACCGGCCGACGACGTAGGTGTGCCCGCCGGGAGTTCCGAGCCCTTCGTAGTCGGTGATCGCCACCGCCCAGCCGCGTTGCAGCATCGGTTCGACCAGCGGCCGCTCGTAGTCCGGTTGGAACTTCGACGGGGCGCAGCTGTCGCCGACGCCGCGCGTCCCGCTCGCCAGCGACACGATCGGCCGCGGTTCGTCCGGATTCTGCGGAACATCCGGTACAAGAATTCTCCCGGACACGGCTATCGGCTCGCCGGTGGCGGACTCCGAGCGGTACAGCACCAGGTAGGTCCGGACGTTGAATTGCCGGGGCAGTTCCTGCCAGCGGATCACATCGCCGCTGACGCCTTCCGGTAGCGGATTCGGTGGTGTGTAGAAGGTGTCGTCCGGCTTGCCCGGCGGGCGCTGTTCCGGTGCGGCGATCGCTGTCGCGGAAGGCGCTGACAACAGCAGTGCGACGGCTGCGATGAGCACGCGCCAGGCGCGCAATGGGCGGAGGTTGCGCTGCATTGGAACTCCTCGTTGAGCTGCGCACGCCGTCGTGCGCGACCAATTCGAATCAGCGTTTCCGGGGCGTCAGAACACCACGTCCACGTCGTTGGCGATCAGTTCGTCCGTGGCGCGCTCGGCGAGCGCGGCGATGGTCATCGAGGGGTTGCACGCCGCGCTGTTGCCCGGCATCAGCGCGCCGTCCAGCACGTAGAGCCCGCGGTGGCCCCGGACGCGGCCGGCGAGGTCGCAGACCGTGCCCATCGATGCCCCGCCCAGCGGGTGCCAGGTGTTGGGCACCAGCGAGGTCGTGTCGAGCCGGACGGCGCCTCGGCCCGCGACTCGGGAAACCCGCTCGTCGATGTGCTTCGCCAGCTCGGCGTCGGGGTTGCCGGGCCACTGCAGCACCGCGTCGTCCTTGGCGGAGTCGTAGACGAACTCGCCGCGCCCCTGGCTCACGCCGTAGCCGACGAGCATCGTGGTGCGCAGGTCCGGCAGCGGCGGCAGCGAAGCCTGGATGACCGTGTTCGCCCGCGCGGGGTCATCCCACTCCAAGCTGCCGTAGACGACCGGACCGCCTTGGGGCGCGCCGAAATCGTCCGCGAAGTTCGTCCAGGTGTAGATGCGGTCGCCGTTGGAACCCCAGTTGGTGCCCAGGCCGTCCGGCATGTCCGGGATCTGGTCCTTCGCCGCCGAGCGCATCAGCAACCTGGTCGTCCCGGCCGTTCCGGCCGCCATGACCAGCGCCTTCGTCGTGATGATCTTCTTTTCCAGCACAGTTCCGTCGGTGTGGATCCGGTCGACGTGAACCTCCCAGCCGCCGTCGGAGCGCATCGCCACGTCGGTGACGTTGTGCTGCGTCGCGACGGTGACCCGGCCGGTCGCTTCCGCCTCGGCGAGGTAGGTGACGTCGATCGAGTTCTTCCCGCCGTTGTTCACGCCGAACGCGCAGTCGCCGTTGGTGTAGGACGGCTTCATCTCGCCGCGCAGCTCGCGCAGCGCGTAGTCCCAGTCGATCGGCATCGGGATCTTCGAGAGCGGATAGCCGGCCTGCTCGACGTTGCGGGCGAACACCCGCGATGCCTTGTAGGTCTTGCTGTTGATCAGCTCGTCCGGCGCCGTCCGCAGCCGCAGCATCTTGGCCACCCGCGGGTAGTGAATCCGGTCCATGCGGGCGTAATCGAGCTGTTCGGGGAAGTTGGCGTTGAACACCTCCGCGGTGGGCTGCAGCGTCATCCCCTGGTACACCAGCGAACCGCCACCGACGCCCGCGGCGCACATGATGTCCATCCCGTTGCCGGGCACCTGCTCCAGCAGCCCGGTGTAGGGCTTGAGCGGCAGCACCGGAACCCCGAACAGCGACGGCGTCGAACCGACCCAGGACATCCGCTCGTCCGGCGAGGTCGGGCGCGGGAACGTCTCCGCGTTCGGCCCGCTCGGCCAGCGGATCCCGCGCTCCAGCACCAGCACCGGCACCCCGGCCTGGGCGAAGCGCAGCGCTGTCACGCCGCCGCCGAAACCGGATCCGATGACCACGACGCGTTGCTCCTCGCGCGTCACCGGGATCCGGCGGGCGGGCCCGGCCAGCGCCGTCGGACCACCGACGACGGACAGCCCGGTGGCGGCCGCAGCGCCGGCGAGCACGGAACGTCGGCTCAGTGCAGGCATAGTCGCTCCTCGCGCGGTGAGCCGGCCGCCGCACGTGAGGATCGGCGGGAGAACTCTGCTGCTCCTGATCACTGCGGGACGCCGGCTGATCACTGTCGGGGCGGGAGTGTATGGAGCTGAACCGAGAGAAAGAACGGGTCGCTGATCTCACTACGCGCGAGTAACATCGGGCTTCGTGTGGCAACAGCGAGGTCGCCGGCTGTGAGGTCCCGGCGCACCGATGCCCGCCGCAACCGGCAGGCCATCCTGCGGGTCGCCGACGCGGCGTTCGCGCAGGGCACCGAGGTGGTTCCGCTCGCGGAGATCGCGCGCCGCGCCGGTCTCGGGCGGGCCACCGTCTACCGGCACTTCCCCGACCGGCAAGCGCTCGGCGCGGCCGTCGCAGCGCAGCAGATCGGGATGCTGCGCAGTGTCGCCGACGCGGACGGCGAAGAGGTCGACTTCCGCTGCTTGATGCACCTGGTGCTGGCCGACCAGATCGCGCGGCGCCCGCTGGTGCAGCTGTTCCGCGAGCTGTCCTCCCGTGATCAGCGCCGCTACGTCGACTCGCTGATCGGCGCGCTCACTCCGGCGTTCCGGCGGGCGCAGGCGGACGGTCAGATCCGCGCCGACCTCGAACCGGCCGATCTGGTGCTGGTCTTCGAAATGGTCGAGGCCGCGCTGACCTCGCCGTTCTCCGAGGCGGACCGGGGTGCGGCCGCCGAACGGCTGCTGCCCGCGATCCTCGACGGGCTCTGCGTCCGATCGGCCTCCTGACGGGCTCCGTCGAAAGGTGGCCGCCGAACGAGTGGCGGGGGTTCAGGGACCGGGGGTGCCGGGTCGAAGGTGGGGACATGCGGATCGCTGGGCGGGAGTACCTCGTGATCGTCGAACGGGACGATCAGGACGGTTTCCACGCGCGAGTGGCGGGACTGCCGGGAGTGGCGGCCGCGGCCGCCGCGTACGACGAATGCGTCTCGCGGGTGCGTGCCGAGGTCGAGGAATACTTGGCCGGACTCGGCTTGCGCGGACCGGACTAGGCACCGCTCGGCACCGGCGGAACCGGTGCGGCTCGACCGAATTCGCCGACCGAGCCAGCAAAAGGGCCGGGCACCTATCGTGCCCGGCCCTTTCGACCTGCGGAGGATACGGGATTCGAACCCGTGAGGGCTGTTAACCCAACACGATTTCCAATCGTGCGCCTTAGGCCGCTCGGCCAATCCTCCGCACGGAAGTGTACGTGAGCGGTCGCGCCGTTCGGCGCAGGGGGCTCGGCGGCACCGGCGGAACGGATCGCAACCGGTCACGCGGCAAACGGGGCTCCTGCACGGCCGGCCGGTTCGCGACCGACCGGCCCGCCGGCTCAGGACTCGATGTTCAGGCAGGCCGACCTTCCACCGGCCTTGCCGGCCTCGCCGGGCCCGGTGGAGGTCTGCTGCGCCTCGTGCACGATGATCGACTTCGGGGCGCGTTCGGTGAAGCCGAACGGGACCTGCGTGGTCGCCTCGCCGGATCCTTGCGCGTCGGTGCCCAGGTCGAGCCAGATCTCGTTCTGCGGGTTGGCGAAGGCCGGGTCGGTCGACGGTTTCTGCGGCGAGGCCGCCGGGTCCTGCCGGTTCTGGAAGTGCGGCCCCGCCGCGTCGCCGGTCGGCCCGCACGGGTTGACGTGCGCGTGCACCGCGTAACCGCGGTTCGGCTGGAAACCGTCCACCTTGAAGTTCACGGTCGTGGCTTCCGGCGAGCCGTGGACCTGCGTCTCGACGTGCGCGCCGACCGGAGCGGCCGCCGGGTCGTAGGTGAACGCGTTGCCCTGCCCGCCGGGTTCGGCCAGCGTCCCGCTGAACGAGCCGGACTGCGCGTGCGCGCCCGGGGTCTCGGGCTGCGGAGGCGGGGGAGTGCCGGGGCCGGGCGGCTGCTGCGAAGGCTGCCCGGGCGGGGTGCAGGCGGTCAGGGCGAGCGCGACGGCGGCGCCGCCGGTCACCAGCAGGCGGCGGCCGAGGCGCGATGAGATCCGCGGAGTCATGGCGATGATGATGCCCGAAAACGACTTATCCGGCGATAACCGGCACGCTCGATGATCCGGACGGGTGGGGTTCGGATGCCGCGCGGCGGGGGTTACACTATCTGCGGGACTCCGTGCGGCGTCCATCCTGTGAACTCCCCCAGGGCCGAGAGGCAGCAAGGGTAAGCGGGCTCTGGCGGGTGCACGGGGTCCCGCCTACTTTCTCCCCGGCCGCGGCGGACCTCGCCCGGATCCGGATCGTCAGTGGCACCGCGTAGGGTCTCGACCGTGGCGCTCGCCCTTTACCGCAAGTACCGTCCGGCGACCTTCGCTGAGGTCGTCGGGCAGGAGCACGTCACCGAGCCGCTGCGGACCGCGCTGGGCGCGCAGCGGATCAACCACGCCTACCTGTTCTCCGGGCCGCGCGGCTGCGGCAAGACCTCCAGCGCCCGGATCCTGGCGCGCTCGCTGAACTGCGCGCAGGGCCCGACGCCGGACCCGTGCGGCGAGTGCGACTCGTGCGTGGCGCTGGCCCCGGAGGGCGGCGGCAGCGTCGACGTGATCGAGCTCGACGCGGCCAGCCACGGCGGCGTCGACGACACCCGCGAGCTGCGGGACCGCGCGTTCTTCGCGCCCGCGCAGTCCCGTTACCGCATCTTCGTCATCGACGAGGCCCACATGGTCACCACGCAGGGCTTCAACGCCCTGCTCAAGATCGTGGAGGAGCCGCCGGAGCACCTCATCTTCGTGTTCGCCACGACCGAACCGGACAAGGTGCTGACCACCATCCGCTCCCGAACGCACCACTACCCGTTCCGGCTGATGCCGCCCGGGGTGATGCGGGAGCTGCTGGAGACGATCTGCGGCGACGAGGGCGTCCGCGTCGAGCCCGCGGTGTATCCGCTGGTGATCCGGGCCGGTGGGGGTTCCGCGCGGGACACCCTCAGCGTGCTGGACCAGCTGCTGGCCGGGGCGGGCGACGAGGGCGTCACCTACGACCGCGCGGTCGCGCTGCTCGGCGTCACCGACGTGGCGCTGATCGACGACATGGTCGACGCGCTCGCGGCCGAGGACGGTGCGGCCGTTTACGGCACGGTGGACCGGCTGGTGGAGGCCGGGCACGATCCGCGGCGGTTCGCCTCCGACCTGCTGGACCGGCTGCGCGATCTGGTGCTGCTGCACGCGGTGCCGGACGCGGCGCAGCGGGGGCTGCTGGACACCGCGGGCGACGAGCTCACCAAGATGCAGAGCCAGGCCGAGCAGCTCGGCGCGGCCACGCTGTCCCGGTTCGCGGAGATCGTGCACACCGGGCTGCAGGACATGCGCGGTGCCACCGCGCCGCGGCTGCTGCTGGAGCTGCTCTGCGCGCGGATGATGCTGCCGACCGTGTCCGAGTCGGAAGGCGCGCTGCTGCAACGGATCGAGCAGGTCGAGCGGCGGATGACGCTGGGGCCGCCCGCGGAGGGCGCTGCCGCGGAGGATTCGCGGCGGGTTTACCAGCGGCCCAGCGAGCGGCAGGACAACGCGCAGGAAGCGGGTTCCGAGCAGGCCGGGAGCGGGCCGGAGAAGCAGGCCGCGCAAGCTGCTGCTCCGGCAGCGCCCGCGGGGACGCCGGATTCCGCGGGTAAGCGGCCGCAGGAGAGTTCGGTGCCCAGGGCGGCTCCGCCGCCGGAAGAGCCGGTGCACTCCGATCCGCCGGAGGCCGCGGTGGCTCAGCCGGAGCAGGCGCAGGCGAACCAGGCCCAGCCGACTCAGGACCAGCCGAGCCAGCCCCAGTCGAGCGGGTTCGACGCGGTCAAGGTCCGCCAGGTGTGGACGGCGCTGCTGCAGGCCGTGGCCAAGCGCAACCGGCCGACGCAGGCGTTGCTGCTCAACGCCATCGTGCAGGACTTCTCCGACGGCACGCTGGTGCTGTCGATGCCCACGTCCGGCCTGGTCAAACAGTTCGCCCAGCAGCACCGGATCGAGTTCGTGCGGGACGCGATGCGCGAGGTGCTCGGTCCCGACGGCGAGTACGAGGTGCAGTGCGTGGAGGCCGGTGAAGCCGGTCAGCAGGCATCCGCGCAGCAGCGGCAGTCGCAGCAGCGACCGGCTCCGCAGCGGCAGCAGACCCAGCGTCCCGAGCAGCAGCGTCCTGAGCAGCAGCGTCCTGAGCAGCAGCGCAGCGGTGGTCAGCCGCCGAGCGAGGGCCAGAACGGCCGGCGCGGCCCGAACCCGGACCAGGGCAAGCAGGACCAGCGCGGCGGGACCGCGCAGGCGAGCGGGCAGCGCAACGGCGGACGCGCCAGGTCGTCCTCGGACGACATCCCGCCGCCGCCGGAACCGCCGCCGGACGACGAGCCCCCTCCGGAAGAGCCCGCACCGCCGCCTCCTCCGCAGCCGCCGGAAGAGGAGGACGAAGAATCCATGATCGCCGGCTCGTCGCCCGCCTCGGCGGCCGATGCCGCGCCGAAGCGGAACCGGGAGGCGGAAGCCGTCGAGCTGTTCACCGCCGAACTCGGCGCGCGCCGCATCGACGACTGAGGCCGCCGGGGCTCAGCCCAGGTGCCTGCGCAGGAACTCCATCGCCCGCGGGTAGGCGTCCAGCCGGTTGCCGCGCTTGGCGAGCCCGTGCCCTTCGTCGTCGTAGACGAGCAGATCGCACTCCAGTCCCTTGTCGCGCACCGCGGCCGCGACCTGTTCGGCTTCCGACAGCGGCACCCGCGGATCGTTCGCCCCGTGGATCACGAACAGCGGCGCCGAGATCTCGTCGACGTGCGTCAACGGTGAGGCCTCGCGCAGGAAGTCCGCGTCCGCGGCCAGCGAACCGTACTCGCGCTCCCGGTGCGCCCGCCGGTACGGCGAGGTGTTCTCCAGGAACGTCAGCAGCGAGGAGATCCCGACGATGTCCACTCCGGCGGCCCACCGCTGCGGCTGGAACGCCAGCCCGGCCAGCACCATGTACCCGCCGTAGGAACCGCCCCACAGCGCGGCCCGCGCCGGGTCCAGCCCGAGCGTGCCCAGCCAGTCGTGCACGGCGGCCAGGTCGCGCACCGAAACCAGCCGTTCCCGCGCGTCGTCGGCGCTGTACCAGCGCTTCCCGTAGCCGGTGGAGCCGCGCACGTTCGGCACCAGCACGGTGTGGCCCTGCGCGGCCAGCGCCTGCGCGATCGGGCTGAACGTGCGCACCGACTGGCCTTCCGGCCCGCCGTGGATGATCAGCACCGAGGAACCGGTGGGCTCCGGCGGCGAGTAGGCGAAGCACGGCACCCGCTCGTCGTCCGGTGTCGGCACCCGGTGCGCGGTGGGCGTGACCAGCCGTTCGCCCGCCAGCGGACCGGCCGATTCGGTCAGCTTGTGCACGGTGCCTTCGGCGATGTCGATCATCAGCACGTCGCCAGGCTGGTCCGGGGCGCTGAACGAGAGGACCGCCAGCCGCGAGTTCGGCGACCACACCGGCGACGGCAGCGGGAAGGTGCACCACCCGTCGGAGGGCAGCCGCAGCTGTTGGCGCAGCTCGCCGGTCGCGGCGTCGTGCAGGCTGAGCCGGGACGTCCCGTCGTCGTTGGTGTGCACCAGCAGCGTCCGACCGTCCGGCGAGAGCCAGCCGATCAGGTCGTGCTCGTCGGAGGTGACCAGCCACGTCAGCTTCCCGGTGCGCGGGTGGATCCGGGCGACGCCGGTGTGGTCCCGGTCCGCGTTCGTGCTCACGACCAGGCCGGAGTCGTCGGGCATCCACCGCAGGTGGGTGCAGCGGGCGTGCCGGTCGGCACCGGTGACCGCGCGAACCTGGTCGCCTTCGGTGGCGGGCATGGTGTTGACCCGCACGATCTGGTCGGACATCGGCTTGTTGCCGGGCAGCGTCAAGGCCAGGTACTGGCTGTCCGGGGTGGCGACGACTTCCTGCACCATGCCGCCGCGGTCGTAGACGACCTGCTCCGCGCCGGTGAGCGCACTGCGGATCACCACGTCGAAGTCGACGCCGTTGCGGCGGTTGGTGGAGTACACGAGCCGGCCGGGCAGCACGTCGAGCAGCCGGTGCACGTACCGCGAGTCGCGCACCAGCGGCTGCAGTTCGCCGAGTTCGGCCGGCTTGGTGCGGCGCCGGTCCAGCCGCAGCAGCGACAGCTGGCCGCGTTCGTTGCCGCCGGTGTCGTGCTGGATCACCGCGGCCCGCTCACCGGGCAGGTAGCGGCCGCTGACGGCGCCGGAAAGGGCGGTGATCGGGACGTTCTTGCCGAGCGGGGACAGCTCGACGAGCTGGGTCGAGCCGGATTCGTCGGATCCGGCGAGCACCCGGCCCGCGTCGTCCACGTCGAACGCCCGCCAGCTCGTCAGTCCCAGCAACCTTGCCAAGTCCACCGCCATGCCGCTCACCTTGTCACGCACTATGCGTGCTGTGGCGCACCGGTTCCGCTGCTGATCGAAGTGCCGCGAATGCTGGGTTCGTCCGATGCGCCTGGAGCGGCCCGCCAGCGGCCGGGTGATCGCGGCGGCGGATCTGCGGGAGTGGTTGCGCGGCCTCCGCGCGGGTCACGACTACCCTTGCGGATGTGCCCGGCAAGGGCGCGCGCCCGCGTTGGGGTCGGCTCGACCGGCGGACCCAGCGGCGAGACGAGAACAGCTCTGGGAGGACCACAGTGCAACCGGGTGGCGAGCAGCCGAACATGCAGCAGATCATGGAACAGGCGCAGCAGATGCAGCAGCAGCTGATGACCGCGCAGCAGGAACTCGCCGACGCGGAAGCCACCGGCACCGCGGGCGGCGGCCTGGTCTCGGCGGTGGTCAGCGGTACCGGCGAGCTCAAGTCGATGACCATCGACCCGAAGGCCGCCGACCCCGAGGACACCGAAACGCTCGCGGACCTGGTGGTCGCGGCGGTGCGGGACGCGAACAACGCCGCGCAGCAGCTGCAGGCGGACAAGATGGGGCCGGTCACCGGCGCGCTGGGCGGCCAGGGCGGGCTCGGCCTGCCCGGCATGTGACGAGGGAGCGCGGTGTACGAGGGTCCGGTCCAGGACTTGATCGACGAGCTCGGCAGGCTGCCGGGCGTCGGTCCGAAAAGCGCGCAGCGCATCGCCTTCCACTTGCTCGCGGCGGAACCTGCGGACGTGACGCGGCTGGAGGAGGCCCTGCAGAAGGTCAAGGAGGGCGTGGTCTTCTGCGAGGTCTGCGGCAACGTCGCGGAGCAGGAGCGCTGCCGGATCTGCCAGGACGCCCGGCGTGATCCGACCTTGGTGTGCGTGGTGGAGGAACCCAAGGACGTGCTCGCGGTGGAACGCACCCGCGAGTTCAAGGGCCGCTACCACGTGCTGGGCGGCGCGCTGGACCCGTTGTCCGGGGTCGGCCCCGACCAGTTGCGGGTGCGCCAGCTGCTGGCCCGCATCGGGCAGGACGAGATCACCGAGGTGATCATCGCGACGGACCCGAACACCGAGGGGGAGGCCACGGCGACGTACCTGGTGCGGATGCTGCGGGACTTCCCCGGGCTGAACGTGACGCGGCTGGCTTCCGGCCTGCCGATGGGCGGCGACCTGGAATTCGCCGACGAACTGACGCTCGGCCGCGCACTGTCCGGCCGGCGTTCGATGTGAGGCTCGCGCGGACGGGCCATCGTGCGCGGTGGCCCGCCGTTCACCGGGCCGCAGCAGTGCGTTGGTTCTCGCTGATCCGCGGCCGTGCGAAACCAGTTCAGCGCGGTGCGTGCTGCTGCGCCCAGCGGGCGATGGCGGCGACTTCGTCGGCGTGCGCGGGCAGCGTGTCGTCGGCGATGCCCACGACCGGGATGTGCCCGGCGCGTTCGACGTCGGGCGGGCGCGGCACGAAACCTTTCTCGTGCACCCCGGTGCTTCCGCGGCCCGGGGTGCCTTCCGCGAGGTGCCCGGTGGTGCGCGCGTAGCGGGTGAGCACCTGCGGCAGTCGCAGGTCGCGGTCGACTCCGAACCACTGCTGGCTGAGCGGGAAGATCCCGGACAGCGCGTCCCACCAGCCTTCCGCGGCCAGCAGCAGGCCCGGGTGCCTGCGCCGCAGCTCGTCGGCGAGGCGCCGGTAGCCGTCCACGAGTTCGTGCCGCGGGTCGTTGAACCAGTAGCCGACGGTGTCGAAGAACGCCGCGTCCACGCCGAACTCGGACACGACGGCGGAGACGGATTCCACCAGGTGCTCCCGGAATCCCGGTTCGCCGGGGTTGAGGAACACCTGATCACCTTCGCCGCTGCGGTCGGAGTCCCAGTCCGGCCGGTTCAGCAGTTCCACGTAGCGATCGGTGTCGTTGCGGAACACCGCGCGCTCCCAGTCCGGGTATTGCGCGACGTTCGCGCCGTGCCCGCCGAACATCGGCATCAGCCGGACTCCGAGCTCGCGCGCCGTGCCCGCTAACGCGTGCAGGCCGGCCGCGCCGCCGAGGTCTTCGCCCGGCCGGTAGCTCGGGTAGTCGTGGTAGTAGCGGCCTTCCCATCCGGGCAGGTAGGCGAGCACCCGGTGTCCGTCGATGTGCCGGGTGATGAACCGCAGCGCTTCGGCCATCGCGGGGAAGGTGTTGAACACGTAGCCGGTCCAGTGCTGGCCGTGCAGCGTGACCACGAGTGCGATGTCGCGCAGCCACTCCGGCACGTCGGTTCGCTGTTCCCAGGGCACCAGCTGATGCGTTCGGTCCACAAAGGACATGTGATCCGCGAGGTCGGCTTCGGGTGCGGAAACGTTGTGGCGCAACAGGATCGGCGGAACCTGGTAGGTCGTCGTGCGGTTCGAGGCCGGTGCGACGTGCACCAGCTCGGCGATCGGCGCCGAAGCGTAGGCGGGCTGGTGGACGTGCAGGATCTGCCGCCGCACCAACCGATCCCGCACGCTGAGCGTCAGATCTCCGGCGGCCACCCAAGGTGTCGCCCAGTCCGGCCCGGGATATTCGAGCTGGAACCGCTGCCCGTCGACCCCGTGCGCGTGCCCGCGCGGGGTGTTCGCCGCCCACCAGCCGCCGCGCGTGCTCGCGGGCAGCCCGGTCAGCAGGAGCTTGACCGCCTTCACCGGTTCCGGGTGGCGCACGTTGATCGACCACTCCAGGTGGTCGCCGGTGCGGCGGAGTTCGATGTCCGCGCCACCTTCGCTGGTCCGCTGCTGCCCGAGCAGCGCGAGCCGGTCGCAACGCACTCCACCGTCGTGCGGCTGCGCGCTCGCGGCGTCGAGGCCGTAACCGTTGCCGGTGGTGAAGATCTGCACCGCCCAGCGCAGGTCGGTGCCGGGCACTGGGAAGTAGGGGTCGCGGGGGTCGAAGCTCAGGTCCGAGTCGATCAGCGCCACGAGCCCTCCAGGATCAGGTGGTGTCGGTGTGCCCGGTGGCCTCGTCCAGCAGGGCGGCGAAGTCGTCGGCCTCGTCCGCGTCGAAGATCACCGTGTCTCCCGGCGGCAGCACGACGGCCACTCGATCGCCCATGACCAGCACCGATACGGTGCGATTCTCGCCGCCGGAGTCGCGGCAGGGAATCCGCCATCGGAGGTCATCGGTCGGTTCGCCGTTCGGCCACATGTCGTCCTGTCCACTTCGGGCTGTGCGGTCTGGATGACTGAACCGCGTGTACCGCCCGGCTTCAAGTGGCGTCGACCGATCGAGTGGTGAATCGTGATCAACTTCGCTCGGGAGCTTCCCGTGAGCGGGGAAAGCGGCCGGCCCCGACGAGTCCGCTGACCCACCGGCCGCCCTCCCGATCATCCCCAGGGGTAAGCCAGATCACCGCAACCTTCAGCGGCTCTCACTATTTTGGGGGCGCTGGACCAGCTTTCACTACCTCCTTTAGTCGAGTCGTTGCGCCGAACGTGATAACGCCGGCTCCGCCGTCGGATCAGATCGTCGCGACCTGCTCACCGCAGGTGACGATTTGTTTTCTGAAGAAACGGTTGCGAGTGCACCTATTCGCCTGTGCTGCGCCTTCCTTCCGGATGCGCTGCAAGGCCCGATCGACCCTCGCTTTTTCGGCAGTCGGAGCAAATGCGCCGCGCGTCGTCGTCCGCCGGGGCGTCGAGCCTGCGATGCACCGGCCCGTAGAGCCGATGGCCGCACGCCGCGACCGGCGCACCGCCACCGGAGGTGATCCGGTGCCAGGTCGCGCTGTAGACGCTGCTCATCCAGCCCTGCGCGGTCATCCGAACAGCGGTTTCGGCGCGGCCGCGTATTCCTCGGCGAGCCGCCGCGTTTCCGGCGCGCATTCTGGGCAGGTAGGCCATAGCCATCCGAACTCCGAGTTATCCGCGCAAATTTGCACCCCGCATAAAGTTTCCACGGAAATCCCGGTCGGATACCCGCCACCCGGTCGCGCATCGAGTGTGGCGTGCCGCTGCCCAGCGGCCGGAACCCAGTGAAACGGATACGGCATCGAAACCGCCTTTCGGAAAGTGCGGGGCCGGTGAGCCGATGCCGGGGGATGCTCACCGACCCCGCGAACCGCTGCGCGCCAGGCCGGGGAGGGAAAGGCCGTCGCCGCAAGCGGTCGTTTTCTGGTCCATGGACCGTTCGGTCCGTGGACCAAATTAAGCCAGTGTTGCCGATCTGGCCGCAATGCCCTGATCGAGTGGATCAATGCTGGTCATGGGGTCGCAAAGGTGAAGCCGTCTCGACTCTTAAGATTCGTGCATGGCCAAGATCCCCGGTGGCGGCCCGCGAGCCCGCGCGGTCGGCTACGAGCTGCGCAAGAAGCGCGAACAAGATCGAGTCACGACCAGGGCGCTGGCGGCACGCCTGGAGATCGCCAAAACACGACTGCTGCGCTACGAAAGCGGCGAGATTCTGCCGTCGTTGGAAGAGATCGCGCGCTACCTCGGCAAGCTCTCCGTCTCCCGCAGCGAGACCGAACGCATCCTGGAACAAGCGCGCGAGGCGCACAGCGCCGCTGACGACAGCACGCTGAGCACCTACGGCAGGGGCATCCACCAGGAACTCGCCACGCTGGCCGAGTTCGAGAGCACTGCCGCGAACATCGTCGAAGTCGCGCCGCTGGTGATCCCGGGCCTGTTGCAGACCCGCGAGTACGCGAGTGCGGTGCTGCAAAGCTGGGAGCCCGAGGAACGGGATAGCAAGCTCGGGCTTCGCTTGCAGCGCCAGGAAATCTTGCGACGGAAGGACGCGCCGCGGTTGCTCGCGATCATCGGTGAGTACGCGCTACGCGAGCCGATAGGTGGCCGCGACGTCCTGGCGAACCAGTTGGACCACTTGGTCGCGGCCGCGAACCGGACCAACATCTCGATCCGCGTGTTGAGGTCCGGCGCCGAGACGTTGCACGCCGCGCACCACGGCGAGTTCATGTTGTTCGACTACGACGACAACGCTCTACCTCTGGTGCACATCGAGTCCTACTTCACCGCGTCGTTCACCAGTAACCCCAAGGCTGTCGCCGCTCACCAGGCTGCGGTGAACGATCTCTCGGCCAGGGCGCTGGGCGACGATGACTCAGTAGAGTTCATCAAGGCACTGCACGAAGAATCGGGGTCGTTGTGATGACTGAGTTGACCAAGCCGTTATCGCCCTGGC
>NZ_JAFRFW010000043.1:0-7338 GCF_017434145.1 Saccharopolyspora sp.
CCCGTGCGGCAGCACCAGCACGGCATCGAGTTCGCGCGGCCCGCCCGGCGGCCGGACGCCGAACAGCGCGATCCCGCCGAGCACGCCGTCGCCCGCGCCCCAAGCCGAAATGGCCGCGCGGACGTCCGCGCCGATCTCGCTGGGCTCCTTGCCGAGCCGCACCACGCGCATCGCTGTCTCCGTTCGGCGAATCCGGTCCCCTACCGGCGCCCGGCCCAGCAGCGCGGCCGGGGCAGCACCGCATTCTCGCGCACCCTCCTCCGAAAGAGTGGTAATGCCCCCGGCCGGAGTACCGCCGCGATTGCTCCTTCCGAGCGCGCAAGATCCGCCGCGCAGCGTCTCGATCTGCGACGATCCCGCGCCGCCGAGACCAGGCGGGGTGGTGCCCCGGCCGGTGCGGGCGGTTCCCCGGTCGGGGTCTTCATCAACTTCGTCTGGCGCCCGCGCTCATCGCACGTGCAGAATGACGCCGCACGCTGTGGGTCACCCGCTTGCGCAGCGGTGACCGGGCAACGCCGGTGGCGAGGTCGTAGGGGAAGACGTCCCTCGTCGAACAGCGGAGGTCAGCAGTGAGCACCCGTGGCAGCACAAGTGGCGTGGTCTACGTCCACTCGTCGCCGTCTGCGGTCTGTCCGCACGTCGAGTGGGCTGTGTCCAGCGCACTCGGGATCCGGGCGGAACTCCGCTGGACGGCACAACCGGCCGCGGCCGGGCAGTTGCGTGCCGAACTCACCTGGAGCGGCGCACCCGGCACCGGTTCGCGCTTGGTCACCGCGCTGCGCGCCTGGCCGATGCTGCGTTTCGAGATCACCGAGGACCCCAGTCCCGGGGTGGACGGGCAACGGTTCTGCCACGTGCCCGGGCTGGGGCTGTGGTGGGCTTGCACCAGCGCCAACGGCGACATCGTGGTCAGCGAGGACCAGCTGCGCACGCTCGCGGCCAACAGCCGCGGCCCGGATTCGTTCACCCACCGCGTCGACCAGCTGCTCGGCTCGGCCTGGGACGAAGAGCTGGAAGCGTTCCGCGGTGCGGGCGATGGCGCACCGGTCAGCTGGCTGCACCGGGTGGGCTGAACGGCGGTTCGTATCCGGGTGCGCCCCGGGCTGCCGGTGCGTTGTGGGAGCCTGATCGGCGTGCAGTCGAGATCTCCCGCCCGGTTGTCCTGGTTGAAGTGGGGCGCGCCCCTCGCGATCGCCGTGCTGCTCGGCGCGGTGGTCGGCGGGCTGCTGCTGGACCGCGCGACGGCGCGTCCGAGCGCCGCTTCGGCCGGGCAGGCGCCCAAGGCGCAGCCGCAGAACTCCGGGCTCACCGAGATCGAGTTCTCCCCGGACGCGCAGGCCCACCCGGACAGCAGCAAGATCCACTGGACGCTGCAGCTGCACTTCAACGCGATCAACCTGCGCCAGTACGACACCTGGAAGAACACCGTCGTGCAGGCCAAGCAGCGGCAGCTGCCGGAAGCGAAGTGGAAGCGCGAATACGAGAGCACGCGGGATTCGGCGATCAAGGTGCACCGGATCGAACCAGGGCCGAACGACTCGCTGCGGCTGCTGCTGAGCTTCGTCAGCACCCAGAAGCCCAGCGACGCTCCTTCCGGGATGAACGAGCCCTGCCTGAACTGGTCGGTGGTGTATCCGGTGGTGCTGGACTCCGGGGCGTTCCGGGTGGACGTCACGCCACCCGGGGCGGCGGTCGCCCGACCGTGCTGAGAGGCCCGATCAGAACCGCGCGGCGATCCGGCGGGTCGCTTCGTGGGCTTCGGGTAGTTCCTGCAGGATCCAGCCGTGGAACATTCCCGGGTATTCTTCGTAATCGAGCTCGACGCCGCGTTGCGCGGCAAGCGCCCGCAGCCGCCGGGAATCCGCTAGCAGCACATCACGGGTGCCGATGAACACGCTCAGCGGCGCCAATCCGGTGAGTTCCCCGTAAATCGGGCTCACCCGCGGATCGTGCGGATTCAGCCCGTCCGAATACAGGCGGCCGGCTTCCCGGAGCCCCTCGATGCCGAGGAACGGGTCGTGCCGGTCCAGCGCCGGCATCGTGGGGTGGGTGACCGTGATGTCCAGCCACGGCGAGATCAGCACGATGCGCCGCGGCTGCGCACGGCCCTGCGATTTCCGCCGCTGCGCGAGGAAAAGGCTCAGCCCGCCGCCCGCGGAATCGCCCATGATCACCTGGTCGGCGGGGGACACGTCGCGCAGCGCTGATTCGTGTGCGTCCCACACCATCGCGAGTGTTTCGTCGTACTGGTGCCTGGGAGCCAGCGGGTAGAGCGGAATCGTCACCGTCGCCGAAGTCTCGTCCACCAGGCGGCTGAAGAATCGCCAGTGCGCCGATTCCACCTGGTGCACGTAAGCGCCGCCGTGCAGGTAGAAGATGTGCCGCGAGCTCTGCGGCCGGTGCGGGCGGATCGTGAAGCAGCGGTGGCCGCGCACGTCGCTTCCGGTCACCACGTGCCGTTCGCGCAGCCAATCCGGCAATTGCGCCGCTTCGGACTGGTTGTCCTCGGCGCTTCGGCGCAAGTTTCCGGCGGTGCGGAAAATGCGTTTCTGCCCGGTGAGCCAGTACTTCGCGATGACGGCCTTGCTGTGCAGGCTCACCATTTCCGCGCCACCTCCTCGGGTCGCATCAACGGCATCGCGCGCAGCTGGAATACCCGAATTCGGCAGCGCACAAACTGCGCCGTGGAAATGACGAAGGCCCACCCGCAAGAACCGGGTGGGCCGTTGTCGTGCTCGCGATCAGAGCGGGATGTTGCCGTGCCTGTCGCGCCCGGCGGGTGCACCGGCGAGCTCTTCGGCGACGCGGCGGCGGGTGTCCTTGGGCTCGATGACGTCGTCGACGACACCGATGGACACGGCCCGGTCGACACCGCCCGCGACGCGCTCGTGCTCTTCTGCGAGCTTGTCCTGCAGCGCTTCGCGTTCTTCCGCGGGTGCGGCCGCCAGCGCCTTGCGGTGCAGGATGCCGACGGCGGCCTTGGCGCCCATGACCGCGACCTCCGCCTCGGGCCAGGCGAACACGGTGGTCGCGCCGAGCGAGCGGGCGTTCATCGCGATGTACGCACCGCCGTAGGACTTGCGCAGCACCAGCGTCACCCGCGGCACGACTGCCTCGCCGAAGGCGTGCAGCAGCTTCGCGCCACGTCGAACCACGCCACCCCACTCCTGCCCGAGGCCGGGCAGGTAGCCCGGGGTGTCGACCATGACCAGCAGCGGGATGCCGAACGAGTCGCACAGCCGCACGAACCTGGCCGCCTTCTCGGCCGACAGCGAGTCCAGGCAACCGCCCTTGCGCAACGGGTTGTTCGCCATGACGCCGACCGCGCGGCCGCCGAGGCGGCCCAGGCCGACGACCATGTTCGGCGCCCACTTGGCCTGCAGCTCCTCGAATTCCGCGGAGCCGTCCTCGCGTTCGTCCAGGATGCCGCGGATGACCGGCTTGACGTCGTAGGCACGCTGCGGCCGGTCCGGCAGCAGCGCCCGCAGATCCTCGCCATCCTGCACCGAAGCGGGGTCGAACACGCCGGGTGCGGCGAACAGGCCGGTGAACCGGCGGGCGCGGTCGTAGGCGTCGTTCTCGCTGTTCGCGACGACGTGCACGACGCCGGACTTGGTGCCGTGCGCCTCGCCGCCGCCGAGCCCCTCCTGGTCGATCTGCTCACCGGTGACGCTGCGCACCACGTCGGGTCCGGTGACGAACACCCGCCCGTCCGGCGCCATGATCACCAGGTCGGTCAGCGCAGGCCCGTAGGCGGCACCGCCCGCGGCGGGACCGACCACCACGGAGATCTGCGGCACCTGCCCGGAAGCGCGGATGATCGCGGCGAACACCTGGCCCATGCCGTCCAGCGCCTCCACGCCTTCGGGCAGCCGGGCGCCACCGGAGTGCCACACCCCGAGCACCGGGCACCGGTCCCGCACCGCGGCATCGATGGCGTCCACGATGCGCAGGCACCCGTCGATGCCCATCGCACCGCCCATCTTGGTGCCGTCGGTGCAGTAGACGATCACCTTGACGCCGGAGATGCGCCCGCGCACCGCCAGCACGCCGCTGCTGTCGGGCTCGTGCAGCGGCTCGATCGAACCCGCGTCCAGCAGCTGCGCGAGCCGCAGCTGCGGATCGCGGGAGTCGGCCGGAGCGGGCTCGGGCGCCTCGGCGGTACTCGGTCGGTCGTCCAATGCGGTCATCGGTTCCCCCTGGTCGGTGTGGCGGATCGGGTGCTCAGGCCTTGGTGAACGCGAGCGCGACGTTGTGCCCGCCGAAACCGAAGGAGTTGTTGACCGCGGTGGACAGCGCGACCTGCCGGGGCTTGTCGGTGACCACGTCCAGCTCGACCTTCGGGTCCTGCTCCTCGAGGTTCAGCGTGTGCGGGATCTGTCCGGTGTGGATGGACAGCAGCGTCGCGATGCTCTCCACCGCGCCCGCACCGCCGACCAGGTGCCCCAGCGCACTCTTCGGCGCGGTCAGGGTGACGCCGTCGCCGACGGCCTTGCGGATCGCCGCGGCCTCGCCCACGTCACCGACCACCGTGGAGGTGGCGTGCGCGTTGACGTGCTCGACCTCCGAAGGCGACAACCCGGCCGTGTGCGCGGCCTGGACCATGGCGTTGATCTGGCCGATGCCGTCCGGGTGGTTGCCGGTGATGTGGTGCGCGTCGGAGGTGATGCCCACCCCGGCGAGCTGCCCGTAGATCCGCGCACCGCGGGCCTTGGCGTGCTCGGCGCTTTCCAGCACCACCACGCCGGCGCCTTCGCCGAGCACGAACCCGTCGCGGCCGGTGTCGAACGGGCGGGAAGCGTGTTCCGGATCGTCGTTGCGGGTGCTCAAGGTCCGGGCCTGGCAGAACCCGGCGACGGTGATCTGATGGATGCAGGCTTCCGCACCGCCTGCCACCACCACGTCGGCCTGCCCGTTGCGGATCATCTCCCAGCCCCGCGCCAGACCTTCCGCGCCGGACGCGCAGGCCGAGGCGGGCGAGTGCACGCCCGCGCGCGCCCGCAGTTCGATGCTGACGTGCGCGGCCGGGCCGTTCGGCATCAGCATCGGCACGGTCAGCGGGGAGATCTTGCGCAGCCCCTGGTTCTCCAGCAGATCGTCCTGCTCCAGCAGCGTCATCGGGCCGCCGATGCCGGTGCCCAGCGCGACGCCGAGGCGCTCCGGCTGGACCGGCTCGTGCTCGTCGGTCGGCATCTCGTAGCCCGCGTCGCTCCACGCCTGCCGCGCCGCGATCATCGCGACCGCCTCGCAGCGGTCCAGCCGGCGCAGCTGCACCCGCGGCAGCACCTCGGACGGATCGACCGCCAGCGGAGCCCCGATCTTGGCGGGCAGGTCGTAGGTCTCGACCCACTCCGCTTCGAGCCTGCGCGTCCCGCTGCGCCCGTTGAGCAGTCCGTCCCAGGTGGACGCGACGTCGCCGCCCAGCGGCGTCGTCGCGCCCAGCCCGGTGACGACGACCTCGGTCGCCGTCATGCGTTCTTGGTGATGTAGTCCACCGCATCACCCACGGTCTTCAGGTTCGCCAGCTCGTCGTCGGGGATCTTGACGCCGAACTTGTCCTCGGCCTGGACGGCGATCTCCACCATCGACAGCGAGTCGATGTCCAGGTCGTCGACGAACGACTTCTCGACGGCGACGTCATCGGCGTCTACCCCGGCGACCTCTTCGACGATCCCGGCGAGTCCCTTGGTGATTTCCTCGTTCGCCACGGTGGTTCCTTCCTTGTTGGTGCACCGCGGAGCTGCGCCCGCGGCGGTACTGGTGAGCGCGATCGCTCTATGGGCAGATGACGACCTGGCCGCCGTAGGACAGTCCGGCCCCGAAGCCGACCAGGAGCAGCACGTCCCCGCTGGAGATCTCGCCTGCCGACCGCATGTGGTCGATGGCGAGCGGGATCGAAGCGGCGGAGGTGTTGCCGGAATGCACGATGTCACGGGCGATCACCAGGTCGTCGCGGGCACCCTGGCTCTGCAGCTTCTTGGCGATCGCTTCCACGATGCGCAGGTTCGCCTGGTGCGCGACCAGTGCGTCCACATCGGACAGTTCGAGCCCGGCGAGTTCGACGGCGTGCTTGGCGACCGGCGCGATCTGCGTGGTCGCCCACCGGAAGACCGACTGGCCTTCCTGGTAGATGTACTTGCCATCGCGCAGGTAGATGGTGTCCACCAGATCGCCCGCGCTGCCCAGCGAGGCCGGCCCGATGCCGGGTTCGTCGGCCGGTCCGACCACGGCCGCGCCCGCGCCGTCGGCGAAGATGATGCAGTTCGCGCGGTCCTCCCAGTCCAGCCATTCCTGGAACCGCTCGGCGCCGATCACCAGCACCCGGCCCGCCGAACCGGCCCGCACCAGGTCCGATGCGGTGTTCAGCGCGTAGCAGAACCCGGCGCAGGCGGCGTTGAGGTCGAACGCGGCCGATGCGGTGATCCCGATCTGATCGGCGACCTGCGCCGCGGCGTTCGGGATGCCGCCGGGCATCGTGCAGGTGGCGATGATCACCTGGTCCACATCGGCCGGGGTCAGGCCCGCGTTCGCGATCGCCTTGGAACCGGCCTCGATGGACATCGTGACGACGTTCTGGTCGTCATCGCCGAGGCGGCGGCTGACGATGCCGACGCGCTGCTGGATCCACTCGTCGTTGGTGTCGACGACCTCGGCCAGGTCGTGGTTGGTCACCACCCGGTTGCCCTGGGTGCTGCCGAAGCCGAGCAGCTTGGTCGCCGCCGGGCCGGCGGACTGGCGCAGGGTGGGTGTGCTCACGCATCGCTCCCGGAGGTGTCGGCGCCGGTGCGGTCCGCGTCCAGCAGTTCGGCGACTTTGTCGAGGTCTTCGGGCTTTTTCAGCGCGACCGTCTTGGTGCCCTTGAGCTCGCGGCGCACCAGCCCGGTCAGGGTGCCCGCCGGGGGGAGTTCGACGACGGCTCCGACGCCGCGCTCGGCGAGGGTGCTCATGCAGGAGTCCCAGCGCACCGGGCGGGTGATCTGCTCGACCAGGCGGCGCACGATCTCGTCGGCGTCTTCCACGACCGCGCCGTCGGCGTTGGACAGCAGCGGCAGCTTGGGCGGCGCGGCCGCCGCGTCGTCGGCCTGCTTGCCGAAGGCGTCCCTGGCCGGGGCCATGAATCGGGTGTGGAAAGCCCCGGCCACCGGCAGCGGGCGGATCTTGGTGCCCGCCGGCGGTTCTTCGCCGAGCGCTTCCAGCGCGGGTTTGCGGCCTGCGGCGACGATCTGACCGGCACCGTTGCGGTTGGCCGGGTCCAGCCCGAGGCTGGTCAGGTGCTCCACCACGGCTTCCGGGTCGCCGCCCATCACCGCGGACATCGCGGTCGGCTCCAGCGCGCAC
>NZ_JAFRFW010000447.1:0-6033 GCF_017434145.1 Saccharopolyspora sp.
AGGCTTCCGGCTCGGTGTACTGGCGCAGCACGTTGAACGCGCGCACGAGCACCGGACCGGCCGCGCCGCCGATGCCCGCCGCCAGGCCCGCCAGCTCGAATCCGCCGCGCCGGAAGTTCAGGCCGGGCGGTACCGCGACCCGCCGCCCGGCCTCGACCCGCTCGGGATCGATCTCCAGGCCGAACACCCGCGCATCCGGCCGCAGCGGCCGCAGCCGTTCGGCGAGCTCGACCGTGGTGGTCGGTGCCGAGCCGAATCCGAGATCGACGACCAGCGGATCCGCCGCCGATCGCAGCGCGCGGGCGGCCCACGGTGCGCCGGTGATCCAGCGGTCCACGCGCCGCAGCCGGTTCGGGTTGGTGGTGCCCCGGGTGGCCATGCCGAGTGCCCTGGCGCGGCCCGCGGCGAGTCGCGGGGCGCGTTTGCGCGGCTGGTTCAAGGCATGGACCTGCGGATTCGGGCGTGCGAAGGCATGGCAGGGGCGGAATCGCCGGACGACGGGTGGTTCACTGCGAATGCTTCGCGAGCCATTCGCCGGTGAACTGCTCCTCCCGGGCGAGCAGTTTCTGCACCTGCTCGGCCACCAGGTCTTCCACCCGCCCGCCGACGAACGGCACGTTCACCCGCACCTCGCCGTCCACGAGGAACTCGCTGCCGGCCTCGGGCAGGTCCCGCAGCCACATCGAACCGGTGATGGTGCACGGCACCCCGGCGACCTCGGCGGCGATCTCGCCGTTGTAGTGGCCGGGCTCTTCGCACCGCCAGGACTCGGTGCGGTCGATCACCAGATCACCCGCGCCGGCCACGGTGCGCGCGACCGGCGGCAGCGCCTCCGTGCTGACCCCCTGGCGCAGCTGGAAGCGGACCGCATCACCGAGGACGTCGTGCTTGACCAGCTCGTTGCGGGTGCCGCCGAGCTCGGCGAGCCGGTCCCGCAGGTAGTCGATGTCGATGAGCGCCTGGTGCACCTGCGACGATGCCCACTCGGAGGTGCTCCGGTGCTCGATGCGGCGTGCCATGGGCGGAAGGTTACCTTTGGCAGTCGTGAACTCCTCGATGTCCGGTGCCGAAGGAATCCGCGGCGGCCCGACCGGCGCTCGAACCCCCGGCGAACACCCCTGGGCCCCCGGTGAACACCCGTTGGCGGAGTACACGACGCTGCGGCTGGGCGGCCCGGCCGCAGAGTTCGTGCTCGCCGAGCATCCCGACGAACTGGCCGAGGCGGTCCGCGAGTCGGACGCCGCCGGCCAGCCGCTGCTGGTGCTGGGCGGCGGGTCGAACCTCGTCGTCGCCGACTCCGGGTTCGACGGCCGGGTGGTGCGGGTCGCCACCCGCGGCCGCAGCTACGACATCGTGGACGGTTTCGTGCAGCTGACCGTCGAGGCCGGTGAGGACTGGGACGACGTCGTCGCCGACACGGTGCACCAGGGCCTGGGGAATCTGGAGTGCCTGTCCGGGATTCCGGGGCTGACCGGTGCGACACCGGTGCAGAACGTCGGTGCCTACGGCGTGGAGATCTCCGAGATGCTGGTCTCGGTGGACCTGCTGGACCGGCGCACCGGCCGGATCCGCACCGTGCTGGCCGAGGATCTGGGGCTGGTCTACCGCGGCAGCTCGCTCAAGCACAGCGACGAAGCGGTGGTGCTGCGCGCCCGCTACCTGCTGCGGGACGGCGCCGAGTCCGCGCCGATCCGCTACGCCGAACTCGCCCGCGCGCTGGAGGTGCAGCCGGGCGCGCGGGTCGACGTCGCCCGCGCTCGGGAAGCGGTGCTGGCGTTGCGGCGGACGAAGGGGATGGTGCTCGACCCGGCCGACCACGACACCTGGAGCGCCGGCTCGTTCTTCACCAATCCGATCGTGGACACCGCCGACCTTCCCGGGGTGCTGGAGCTGATCGCCACTCGGGTCGGCCCGGACGAGCGGGTTCCGCAGTACCCGGCGGGCGACGGGCGCACCAAGCTCTCCGCGGCCTGGCTGATCGAACGCGCCGGGTTCGGCAAGGGGCACCCCGGTGGCGCGGCGCGGGCCGCGTTGTCCGGCAAGCACACGCTGGCGTTGACCAACCGCGGCTCGGCCTGCACCGAAGACCTGCTGGGTCTCGCGCGTGAAGTGCGCGAGGGGGTACGTTCCGCGTTCGGCGTGTCGCTGGCACCGGAACCGGTACTCGTGGACTGTTCGATCTGAAGCGTGTTTTCCGGGCTCGCTGTCCGAGGAGTCCGCAAGGGCGTTCGCCGGGGCGATTTCCAGCGTCCCGGAGGGCCGTCGGAGTGACTCTTCGTGACTAATGCTTACCCTGAGTGTTAAATGGTAGCTGGAGGGCCGCCATGCTCAGCATCAGGGAACTTCGGGACAGAGCGGTCATTCGGCCGATCAAACGTGCGGTGGAGGACCAGCTGCTGGACCTCCCCGGGGTGACGGCCGTCGACATCGGCGAGAAGCGCATCGCAGGCCGGGGCACCGGCAGGCAGGGAATCGTGGTGTCGGTGGCCCGCAAGCGCACTCCCGACCGGGTTTGGCCCGGCACGCACATCCCGCCGGACGTGCTGGGCATCCCCACCGACGTCATCGAGGAAAAGCCGGTTCTGCAGCACGCCCACCACGGCGCGGAGGAGTCGGTGGCGTTGCGCGGCCGCGATTTCGCGCACGACGGCGCGGTCACCGGCGGGGACGGCGTGGCGCCGTGCCGGTCGGTGCAGCTGTCCCCGCCGGAGGTCCGCAACGCGGGCCGCTACCGCCGCACCGGAACGCTGGGTGCGCTGGTGATCGGGCACCAGCCCGCGGCAGCGGCCATGGGGCTGACGACGTTCGACGTCGCGTGCCTGGACGATGCTTGGGCGGTCGGCGACCGGATGGTCGATCCGGACACCGGGTACGTGTTCGCCGAGCTGGCGCGCGGTGCGCTGTCCGGGCGGGTCGATGCGGCGGCGGTGACTCTCGGATGCGGCGTGCAGCACTCGCCGGTGATCCCGGGCATCGGCCCGATCGCCGGTCAGTGCGCGGCTTACCCGGGCGAGCCGGTGCGCAAGAGCGGGCACGGCAGCGGGCTCACCGCCGGAGTCGTGTCCTCTGTGGACGCGACGCTGCGGGTGGATCACGGCGCGGCGCTCGGAGTGCGGGTGCTGCGCGAGCAGATCCGGATCGACGCCGTCGATGGTTGCTTCACCGCCTCCGGTGACGCGGGCAGCGCGGTGGTCAACAGCGACGGGCGGGTGGTCGGTTTGCTGTTCGCGGGGTGCCGCACCGGATCGACCGGGTTCGCCAGTCCGATCGTGGACGTGCTCGCCGAACTCGATGTGGAGCTTTGCGTGCAGCACCAGCACATCGGCGTGTGACCGCGGTGAGTTCGCACACGTTCCCGGACCGTGATCTGTTCCATTGTGGATGGTCGATTTCCGCGCGGTCTGCTCCGATCCCGTCCCCGCGCGCTCGCCGATGAAGATCGACGCAGGTCATCGGCGCACCCCGAGTCGCCGCCCGGCTACCCGGGGAAGCGATCCGCGGCACCGGCCCGCCCGAAGGCCGACAGCTGTGACGCGACACACTGCTGATCGGCGGCATCTTGGCGGAGCGCCGCACGTCTACCCAATGCAAGTCATGTCGGAACGGATCGGGGTCAAGGAGTGCTGAGCAGGGTGAGTCGGTCGCGGACACGGCTGCTGTGGGCTGCGCTGGCGGGAGCGCTGGCGGCCGTGCTGCTGATATCGGGGTGCGGAGCCCAATCCGCGTCCGGCGGCGGATCGGGTTCCCGGGCGTCGGCGCCGAAGGCGCAGGTGCACCTGGAGCCCGGCGGCGGTGCCGACATCAACCCCGCCGCTCCGATCCGCGCCAGCGTCGAGCAGGGACGGCTCGACTCGGTCAAGCTCACCAACGGCGACGGCAAGGAGGTCGGCGGTCAGCTCTCCCCCGACGGGCACAGCTGGACCGCGGGCGAAGCGCTCGGCTACGGCAAGGACTACACCTGGTCCGGCCAGGCCACCGGCGTCGACGGCAAGACCGTGCAGGTGCAGGGCTCGTTCCGCACGGTGTCGCCGGACAAGAAGGTGCGCGCCACGATCAACCCCACCGACCACAGCGAAGTCGGCATCGCGATGCCGATCAGCGTGAAGTTCGACGAGCCGGTCACCGACAAGGCCGCCGCGGAGCGGGCGCTGGCGGTGCGCACCTCGGTCCCGGTCGAGGGCTCCTGGGCATGGCTGTCCAGCACCCAGGTGGACTGGCGGCCGAAGGAGTACTGGCCGGCGAACACCCAGGTCGAAGTGGACGCGAACCTCTACGGGGTGCACTACGGCAAGGGCGCCTACGGGCGCGAGGACCTGACCACCAAGTTCACCGTCGGCCGCGCGCAGATCGTCAAGGCCGACGCGCAGACGCACCAGATGGTGGTCGAGCGGGACGGCAAGCAGGTCGCCAGCTACGCGGCCAGCTACGGCAAGGACAAGGATCCGGAGCTGAACACGCCGAACGGCACCTACATGGTGATGCAGAAGAACCCCGTCGAGATCATGGACAACCCGCGGTACGGCTACACCGACGTGGAGAAGAAGTGGGCCATCCGGATGTCCAACCACGGCGAGTTCATCCACGAGAACGAGGAGAACCGCGCCAACCTCGGCAAGGTCAACACTTCGCACGGCTGCATCAACCTGTCTGAGGCGGACGCCAAGGCGTACTTCGACAGCGCCATGGTCGGCGATCCGATCGAGGTCAGCGGTGGTGTGCGGGCGATGGAGCCGCGCTACGAGGTGTTCGACTGGATGCTGGACTGGGGTCAGTGGCAGCAGAAGTCGGCGCTGTGAGGAATCACCGCGTGATCGGCGCGCACCGCTGATCATTACCCCGGCGCGAGCAGTGCCGGGTGCGAAAGACGACGGTCCCGTGCGGGTGGACGCCCACCGGCACGGGACTTTTCGCGTGCGCGCGGTGTGAACGCCGTCACGGGCGTTGCCGGACGGGCCTGGTCGGCGCGGGCCCGCGAGCGGCTTCGGGGCACCGCGTCCCCGCTCCCAGGAATGTTTTCCCCGGGTGCGGCGTCGGGACTCAAGGCGTCCCGGAAGGCGGATGCCCGCCCGCAGGTGTGCGGCTCGCCGGACACCTGGTGCCCGTTCGGGCGCCGCGGGGCGTTCCCGACTGGTTTGCGATGGGCAGCCGATGACTTCCAGCACCGTCCGGATGCGGCCGCGCCGGGCCGCCGTGTTCTCGTTGCACACTTCGCCGCTGGAGCAGCCCGGCACCGGCGACGCGGGCGGGATGAACGTCTACATCGCCCAGACCGCGACCAGGCTGGCCGAGCAGGGCACCGAGGTGGAGATCTTCACCCGTGCGACCTCGTCGGAGATGCCGCCCGTCGCCGAGCTGGCTCCCGGCGTGACCGTGCGGCATGTGGTGGCCGGACCGTTCGAGGGGCTGGACAAGCACGAGCTCCCCGCCCAGTTATGCGCGTTCGCGGCAGGCGCGTTGCGGGCGGAAGCGCGCCACGAGCCCGGTTTCTACGACATCGTCCACTCGCACTACTGGCTGTCCGGACAGGTCGGCTGGCTGGCGCGGGAACGCTGGGGCGTCCCGCTGGTGCACACCGCGCACACCTTGGCGAAGGTCAAGAACGCCGCGCTGGCCGAAGGCGACACCCCGGAACCGCGGGTCCGCGTGGTCGGCGAGGAGCAGGTCGTGTCCGAAGCGGACCGGCTGGTCGCGAACACCGGTGTGGAGGCCGCCGATCTGGTGGAGCTCTACGGCGCGGAACCGGAAGCGGTGGCCACGATCCCGCCGGGAGTGGACCTGCGCCGGTTCACCCCGGGCGCTGCTGATGCGGCGCGGGCTCGGCTGGGGCTACCCGCCGCGTCGCTGGTGTTCGCGTTCGTCGGCCGGATCCAGCCGTTGAAGGCGCCGGACGTGCTGCTGCGGGCGGCCGCGGAACTGCTCCGGCGGCGCCCCGAACTGCGTGCGGAACTGACCGTGCTGATCGTCGGCGGTCCGTCCGGCAGCGGGCTGGACCGGCCCGAGTCGCTGCACGAGCTGGCCGCGCAGCTCGGCATC
>NZ_JAFRFW010000448.1:0-7556 GCF_017434145.1 Saccharopolyspora sp.
CGGGTGACGATTTCGCCGCGGCCGTGGCCGCCGACGTGGACCTGTCCGCCTCCTCGCGCGCCGAGCTGGACGCGATTATCGAGGCGGCCCGGTCGGCAGGCCGCACGGCACGGGTGCACCTCAAGATCGACACCGGGCTGAACCGCAACGGCTGCCCGCACGAGCTGTGGCCGGATCTGCTGGACCGCGCGGCGGCGGCGCAGGCCGACGGCGAGCTGGAGGTCGTGGCGGTGTGGTCGCACCTGGCTTGCGCGGACGAGATCGGCCACCCGTCGATCGACGCGCAGGCCGAGGGCTTCCACCGCGCGTACGAGCAGGCCCTGCGGGCGGGCCTGCGCCCGATCCGGCACCTGGCGAACTCGGCGGCGCTGCTGACCCGCCCTGACCTGCACTTCGAGCTGGTGCGCCCGGGCATCGCGGCTTACGGCCTGGACCCGGTTCCGCAGCACGGCGACCACGGGTTGTGCCCTGCGATGACCTTCCGCTCGACGGTGGTGCAGGCCAAGCGGGTGCAGGCGGGCGAAAGCGTCTCCTACGGGCATCTGTGGACCGCCGAGCGGGAATGCACGCTCGCCCTGATCCCGGTCGGGTACGCCGACGGCGTGCCGCGGTCGCTGTCCGGCCGGATGCAGGTGTGGCTGGCGGGTCGTCGCAGGCCGGTCGTGGGCCGGGTGTGCATGGACCAGCTGGTCGTGTTCTGCGGCGATGACCCGGTCGGCGAGGGTGACGAGGTCGTGCTGTTCGGCACCGGCGAGCTGGGCGAGCCGACCGCCGCCGAGTGGGCCGACGAGCTGGGCACGATCCACTACGAGATCGTCACCGGCATGTACCGGCCCCGGGTGACCCGGACCGTGGTGCGGACGGAGGTCCCGACGTGAAGCCTTGGCAGACCGTGGCCTGGGCCGGCGGGGTGCTCGGCGCCGCGGTCACCGGCGCGGCAGTGGGCGTGGTCGCGCACAGCACCCGCATCGCGACCCAGCGCAAGGACCCGGACGACCCGCTCGCCGAGGAGAACCTGGGCAAGCTCAAGCCCGACCGGCATTCCACGGTGGCCGCCGATGACGGCGTCCCGCTGGCGGTGCAGGAGGTCAAACCGGCCGACGGCGGGCACGCGGAGCTGACCGTCGTGCTGGTGCACGGCTACGCGCTGGACTCGCGGTGCTGGCACTTCCAGCGGCGGGACTTGCCGCTGCTGACCGATCCGCGGGTGCGGGTGGTGCTCTACGACCAGCGCAGCCACGGCCGTTCCGGGCATTCTTCGCGGCCCAACAGCACGATCGAACAGCTCGGCAAGGACCTGGACGCGGTGCTGCGGGCGACCGCGCGGCGCGGGCCGGTGGTGCTGGTGGGGCATTCGATGGGCGGCATGGCGATCATGGCGCTGGCCGAGCAGCGGCCGAAGCTGTTCCGCGACCGGGTGTGCGCGGTGGCGCTGCTGAGCACCTCCGCCGGTGAGGTCGGTGCCTCCGGACTGCCGAAGCCGTGGCTGTCCAAGAACAACCCGGTGACCCGCGGGCTCGGCGTGCTGGCCGGGATGCAGCCCGCGCTGGTGGAGCGGGTGCGCCGCGCGGGCGGTCAGCTGAGCTGGAGCATCGTGCGTTCGCTGGCGTTCGGCGGCAGGCAGGTCAGCCCGGTGATGGTGGACCTGATGAACGACATGATCGGCGCGACGACGGTCGAGGTGGTCACCGACTTCCTGGAGACGCTCGGTTCGCACGACCGCAAGGCGGCGCTGGCCGGGTTGCGGCACTGCGAGGTGCTGGTGCTCAGCGGCGACGCGGACCGGATGACGCCGTTCACGCACTCCGAGGTGATCGCCGGGGAGCTCCCGGACGCCGAGCTGGTGCGGGTTCCGGAGGCCGGGCACATGGCGATGCTGGAGCGGCACGAACTGGTCACCGAGTACCTGGCGGCGCTGGTGCGGCGGGCTGCGGCGCGCGCCGAGGCCGAGCAGAAGGCGAGCTCATGAACACGGTGTCCACTGTGGAACTTCCTGCGGAGTCCGATGCGCTGGAGTTCGGGCGTTCGCTGGGCGCCCGGCTGCGCGCCGGCGACCTGGTGCTGCTCACCGGCCCGCTGGGGGCGGGCAAAACGGTGCTGGCCAAGGGGATCGCGGCCGGGATGGGGGTCACCGGCCAGGTCACCTCGCCGACGTTCGTGATCGCGCGGGTGCACCACCCGGCGGCCGGGTCCGGTCCGGCGCTGGTGCACGTGGACGCCTACCGGCTCGGCGGGCTGGCGGACATCGACGACCTCGACCTGGACACGGACCTCACCGAGGCGGCGGTGGTGGTCGAGTGGGGCGAGGGCTTGGCGGAGCGGCTGGCCGACGAATACCTGCTCGTCCGGCTCGACCGCCGCGAGGACGACGTGCGCGAGGCGACGCTGGAGCCGCACGGGCAGCGCTGGCGCGACTGCGGTGGTGAGCCGGGAAACCCTGACCCGGAAAAGCCCTGACACCGCCGCGTGTCATGGCCGCGCGCCGCCGCATGTTCCGGTGATCATTTAGGCGGGCGTGCCGCGTGCCGTTACGCCGGGTTGGAGACCACCGATTTCAGCTCGGCCGAGAGTTCCCGCGAGAGCCGTTGCATCAGCGGCACCAGCGTCTCCGGCGAGATCCGCGTCATGCGCCCTTCCGGCCCGCTCACGGAGATCGCGGCGCCCGCGGGTGCGCCCGGGACCGCCACCGCGTAGCAGCGCACGCCGACTTCCTGCTCGCCGTCGTCCACGGCGAAGCCCTGCGAGCGCACCCGCGCCAGTTCTTCCTGCATGGCGGCCACGCTGGTGATGGTGCGCTCGGTCTGCGGCCGCATCCCGGCGCGGCCGAGCATCTGCGACACGGTGCCCTCGCCGAGGGTGGCCATCACGGCCTTGCCGACGGCGGTGGCGTGCGCGTCGACCCGCCGCCCGACTTCGGTGAACATCCGCATCGAGTGCTGCGACGGGACCTGCGCGACGTAGACGACCTGGTCGCCGTCGAGCACCGCCATGTTCGAGGTCTCGCCGATGGCTTCGGTCAGCTCCGCCAGGTACGGCCGCGCCCACGAGCCGAGCGCGCGGCTGGCCGTCTCGCCCAGCCGGATCAGCCGCGGCCCGAGCGAGTAGCGCCGCGACGGCTGCTGTCGCGCGTAGCCGCTGCTCACGAGCGTGCGCATGATGCGGTGGATGGTCGGCAGCGGCAGCCCGGAGGCTTCGGCGAGGTCGGACAGCGCGACCTCGCCACCCGCGTCGGCCATCAGTTCCAGGATGTCGAAGGCGCGCTCGATCGACTGCACTCCTCCGCCTTGGTTGGCGCGGCCGGTCATCGCAGCGGTCCTTTCGTCGGCCGAGGTTGCTGGCCCGGTGGCGCTCGATCCGAAGATCGAGTCGGGGGATCGATTCTAGGCGGCGGGGTCGGTGCCGGACGTCATGTTGCTTACCGCCGTTCGTGGAAACTAACATCCACGATGCAGAAAAAATACCGCAGTGTTGGCGGGCGTGGCGGTCGCGGCGGTCACGCGAACGGCGAACACCCCAGGTACCCGAGAGAGGTGGCCTTCCCATGTCCGAAACGACCCCGGCGAGCGTGCAAGTGCTCGGCGGACCGGTGGAGCGCGGCGCGGAGATCCTCACCGGCGAAGCGCTCGACTTCATCGCCGGCTTGCAGCGCAAGTTCGGCGCCCGTCGCGACGAGCTGCTGGCCCGCCGCAAGCAGCGCCGCGACGAGGCCGCCCGCAACGGCAGGCTGGACTTCCTGGAGGAGACCCGCGAGGTCCGCGAGTCCGACTGGCAGGTCGCCACCCCGCCCGCGGACATCGCCGACCGGCGCGTGGAGATCACCGGGCCGACCGACCGCAAGATGTCGGTGAACGCGCTCAACTCCGGCGCCCGGGTGTGGCTGGCCGACCTGGAGGACGCCAACACCCCGCACTGGGAGAACGTGGTCAGCGGCCAGGTCAACCTCTACGACGTGGTCCGCAAGCAGGTGGAGCTGTCCACGCCGGAGGGCAAGCAGTACAAGCTGCGCGACGACGTGCAGCACGCGGTGCCGCTGGTGCGCCCGCGCGGCTGGCACTTCGACGAGAAGCACCTGCTGGTGGACGGCAAGCCGGTGGTGGGCGCGCTGGTCGACTTCGGGCTGTACTTCTTCCACAACGCCCGCGAGCTGGTGAACCGCGGCAGCGGCCCGTACTTCTACCTGCCGAAGATGGAAAGCCACCTGGAAGCGCGGCTGTGGAACGAGGTGTTCACGCACGCGCAGCAGGAGCTCGGCATCCCGCACGGCACGATCCGCGGCACCGTGCTGATCGAGACCTTCCCGGCGGCGTTCGAGCTGGAGGAGATCCTCTACGAGCTGCGCGACCACTCGGCCGGGCTGAACGCGGGCCGCTGGGACTACCTGTTCAGCGTCATCAAGACGTTCCGCGAGTCGGACCGCTACATCCTGCCGGACCGCAACACCGTCGGGATGACCGCGCCGTTCATGCGCGCCTACACCGAGCTGCTGGTGCGCACCTGCCACAAGCGCGGCGCGTTCGCGATCGGCGGCATGGCCGCGTTCATCCCGAACAAGAAGGACCCCGAGGCCAACGAGAAGGCCATGAACAAGGTCCACGAGGACAAGAAGCGCGAGGCCGGTGACGGCTTCGACGGCTCCTGGGTCGCGCACCCGGGCCTGGTGGAGATCTGCTACGAGGAGTTCGACGCGGTCCTGGGCGACAAGCCGAACCAGATCGACCGCAAGCGCGAGGACGTCGCGATCACCGCGGACGACCTGCTCGCGGTGGACCAGACGCCGGGTCAGAAGACCATCGAGGGCCTGCGCGCGGCGGTGGACGTGGGCGTGCGCTACATCGCCTCCTGGCTCGGCGGCAACGGTGCGGCGGCGATCCACAACATGATGGAGGACGCGGCGACCGCGGAGTTCTCCCGTTCACAGATCTGGCAGTGGCTGCACAACGACGTCGTGCTCGCCGGTGGCGAGCAGGTCACGGCGGATCTGGTGCGCCAGGTGCTCGCCGACACCGAGAAGTCGCTGCGCGCCGAGGAAGGATTCCCGAACGACAACCTCGGCCGGGCGATCGAGCTGTTCGAGCAGGTCGCGGTGGCCGACGAGTTCGTCGACTTCCTGACGCTGCCCGCTTACGAAGCGCTCTGAGGCGGTTGGCGCGGAGGGAGCGGCGCGCCCGCTCCCTCCGTTGCCGAGGTACGACAGCAGAAGATCGGAAAGGGGTGCACCAGTTGGCCAAGACTTCGCTGGACGCGCAGGAGGTTCGGCAGCGGCTGGATCGGTTGTCGGCCGTGGACGAGCACGTGGCGCGGCGGTATCCGGGAGTCGGCGCCGGCCGCCAGCCGGTGCACACCTGCTACGTCCCCGCGCACGCCGTGGCCGCGGGGACCTTGCTGCGCTGGTCGGATGATGCGCTGGCCGCGTTCGGCGCACATCTGTCCACATCGGACGAACTCGCCGCGGTGCTTGGCATGGACGGCGATGTGGCCGCGGGCGTGCATCCGCGGGTGCGGGAGACGCTTTCCGGCGCGGCGGTCGAGGACCTGCGCATCGACTTCGAGGACGGCTACGGCGCGCCGGGCGACGAAGCCGAGGACGACGACGCCGAGCGCACCGCCGGTGTCGTCGCGGACTGGCTGCGCGACGGCGTGCAGCCGTCGTGGTTCGGGCTGCGCGTGAAGTCGTTCGACACCTCCGAGCTGCGCGGCCGTTCGGTGCGCACGCTGGACGTGTTCCTGACTTCGCTGCTGCAGCAGTGGGGGAGCCTGCCGGACGGGTTTGTGCTGACGTTCCCGAAGGTCGTCGACGTCGCGCAGGTCGAGGTGTTCGTGCAGCTGCTGGAGCTGTTGGAGCAGCAGCTCGGGCTGGCCGAGGGCGCGCTGCGGTTCGAGATCCAGGTGGAGACCACTCAGTCCATAGTGGACTCATCGGGCCGGTTCGCGCTGCCGCGGTTCATCGAGGCGGGCGCCGGGCGGGTCACCGGCCTGCACTTCGGCACCTACGACTACACCGCGAGCTGCGGGCTCACCGCGGCGCACCAGCACTTGGCGCACCGCGCCTGCGACTTCGCGCGGCACGCCATGCAGGTTTCCGCCGCGGGGACGGGGATTTTCCTGTCCGACGGTTCGACGAACGTGCTGCCGGTCGGTGACCAGGTCCGGCACGGTTGGCGCACGCACTACGACCTGGTGCGGCGGTCCCTCGCGCACGGCTTCTACCAGAGCTGGGACCTGCATCCGGCGCAGCTGGTGAGCCGGTATGCGGCGGTGTTCGCGGAATTCCGGGAAGCCGCCCCGGCGCAGGGTGAACGGCTCGCGGCCTACGTATCGGCCCGCGGCGGGGCGGTGCTCGACGAGCCCGCGACCGCGCGGGCGCTGGCGGCGTCGTTCGTGCGCGCGCTGGCCAACGGCGCCACCGATGCGGCCGAAGCCGAGGCGATGACCGGCCTGGACGAACCGGGTCTGCG
The DNA here is from genome assembly GCF_017434145.1 of Saccharopolyspora sp. Lineage (NCBI taxonomy): Bacteria > Bacillati > Actinomycetota > Actinomycetes > Pseudonocardiales > Pseudonocardiaceae > Saccharopolyspora > Saccharopolyspora sp. The sequence continues at coordinate 6,456 of NZ_JAFRFW010000448.1, forward strand.
GGATCTCGCGCGGATGTGAACCGCTGAGCCCGGTGCCTGCCGGTGTGCGGGGGCGGCGATCGCGCCCCGCACACCGGCAGGTCCGCCGTCCTCGGCGAGGGGTACCGATCAGATCCGCGGGGTCATTACCTTCGGGTCGTCCAGGGTGCCGCTGGTGACGACGTTACCGCCTTCGCTCGGGCGGAAACTGCCCTCGCCGATCTCCTTGCCCTTGTCGTCGCTGCCCGCGTAGCCGTGCACCTTGATCTGCTCGACCTGGTCGTCGGAGCCCAGGGACCCGAGGTTCGCGCAGTCGCCTGCCGGCACGATGACGCTGCTCAGACCGCCCCGGTCGGGGAACTCGACGGAGGTCGCGTAGTCGCCCTTCGAGCACACGCTGATCTCGCCGGGCGTCGCGGCCGAGGCGGGGGCGGCGACGGCCAGCGCGGCGCCCGAGGTGAGGATGCCGACGACGGCGGCCGACGAGCCGATCCGCTTGATCGTGTTCGAGATGCGCATTCTTCGCTCCATTCTGATTGCTGGTTCCGGCGTTTCTCGCCAGGTCCGATCGCTATTCGCCCCGAAGTTATCGGGGTCGCTCAGGTGTTGCAATTAAATGCCGCAGAAATGCACCATCGGGCATGCGGCGTGCCCGCGAGCGGCCGATCTCGCAAATTCTCCGGGTAGGTGTTTCGGAGTCCTGTCGAAAATCTTAAAACAGGCTTGCTGGTTCGTTTTGGCTGTTCGCCTGGGCTTGGTCCCGGTTTCTCCGGTGCGCGGTGACGCGGTTCCGAGGTGGAGATCGCGGGGTTTCCCGATTCTTCGCGCGCGGCCGCGGCGAGTGCTTGCGAATCAGCCCGCCGCGCGGCTCCGGATTTCGTCCGCCGGGCAGTGCGAAACCGTTTTTCGCGATCGGCGGTAGTTCCGGAGCCGATCGCCGCGAGGCCGCCGCCACCCGTCGGCCTGGACGAATCCGGTTCGCGGGAACTCGCGCGGATGTGCGGCGCTATGGTCGGGGCCGACCTTCCGAGGAGGCGCGATGACCGAGGACGAGCGATCCCGAGACGAGCTGCCGCTCGCCGACCTGGCCCGCGACCTGGGTCCGAACCAGGTGTTCGGGCC
>NZ_JAFRFW010000449.1:0-1902 GCF_017434145.1 Saccharopolyspora sp.
CGATCCCGATCTCCGCGGCGATGGCCCGCGCGGTGTCCGGGTGGTCGCCGGTGATCATCACGACCCGGATGCCCGCCCGGCGCAGATCGCGCACCGCGTCGGCGACCCCGGGCCGTGCCGGGTCGGTCAGCCCGGCGAACCCGGTCAGCACCAGCCCGGTCTCGGCTTCGTCGCGGTCGATAGCGCCGCCGGGCACCTCGCGCGTGGCCACCGCGATCACCCGGATCCCCTTCGCGGCCATCCGGTCGACCTGAGCGCGCAGGCGGTTCCGGTCGTCCTCGGTGAGCGGCTCGGCGCGTCCCGCGACCAGCCGGCTCGAGCACCGGCCGAGCACGGCCTCGGGCGCGCCCTTGGCGATCAGCAGCGGCCCGTCGTCACCGCGGTGCACCGCGGACATGATCTTCCGTCCGGCGTCGAAGGGGTGCTCGGCCAGCAGCTCGCCGGAGACGCCACCGGGCTGGCCGGGCAGCAGACCGTACCGGTGGGCGGCTTCCAGCAGCGCGACGTCGGTCGGGTCGCCGAGGACGTGCGCGGTGTCGTCCCGGTGCACCACGGTCGCGTCGGTGCAGCCCGCGGCGAGCGCGAGCAGCCACCGCTGCGCGTCGTCGGGATCGCCGTCCTCTTCGCCGACCTGGCCGTCGACCTCGCCGGTGGCCAGGTGCGCCAGGATCATCCGGTTCTCGGTGACGGTGCCGGTCTTGTCGGTGGCTACGACGGTTATGGTGCCGAGGGCTTCGGCCGCCCGCAGTTGCTTGATCACCACGTTGCGGCGGGACAGCCGGTAGGCGCCCAGCCCGAGCACCATGCTGATGACGATCGGGAGTTCTTCGGGGATGGTGGCGAAGGCGAGGGTGAGACCGGTCAGGATCATCTCCCGCCAGGGTTGCCCGCCGAGCAGCCCGACCACCGGCACCAGCACGCTGAACCCCAGAGCCAGCCAGGCCAGCCAGCGGGCCAGCTCGCGCATGGCCTGCTGCAACGCCGTGCGCGGCGGCTTCGCCTCGATGACCAGCCCGGTGATCCGCCCGAGCTCGGTGTCCATGGCGGTGCTCAGCACGACCGCGCGGGCGCGACCGGCGACCACGGTCGTCCCAGCGAAGACCAGGTTGGATCGCTGCGCGAGCGGCGCGTCGAAGGCGAGCACCGCACCGGCGTCCTTGTCCGCGGGCACCGGCTCCCCGATGAGCGCGGATTCGTCGACCCGCAGCCCGGCGGATTCGATCAGCCGGGCGTCGGCGGCCAGCCGTTCTCCCGCGCGCAGCACGAGCACGTCGCCGGGCACCAGGTCCTCGGTAGGCACGTAGCGGACCGCACCCTCGCGCAGCGCGGGCGCGGTGGGTGCGGACAGCTTGCTCAGCGATGCGATGGCGGCCTTGGCCCGGTACTCGGTGAACACCTCCACAAGCACGACCGCGGCGATCACCAGCACGATCGCCGCGGTGTCCGCGGGCTCTCCCCACAGGCCGTAGAGCACGGCGACCGCGAGCAGCAGCAGGATCATCGGCTCGGTGCTCTCTTCGCGCAGCACCCGCCAGAACGTCACCTGCCGCGGCTTGACCCGCCGGTTCGGTCCGAAGCGCGCCAGTCTGCTCGCGGCCTCCTGCTCGCCGAGGCCGTTTGCAGGCTCGACCCCGAGCCGTTCGAGGACCTCTTCGGACGTAGCCGCGTGCCCGTGCTCGACCACGGGTGACGGCGCGCTCACCGGCGCGTTCCGTCCAGCTGGGACATGCGGGAAAGTGTTGCATCGCCGCGCCGCCCGGTCCGCACCGGACGGATCCGCCTTCTCCGCCGAGCGGCGCACGGCGTCAGCCGGATCTCGGTCGCGGTGGGCGCTCGCACCGGCTCCCCCGGCAACGGCATGGCCATGCGCTCGCCGACGCGCAGCAGGCTCGCGGTCTCCGC
>NZ_JAFRFW010000450.1:0-2490 GCF_017434145.1 Saccharopolyspora sp.
ATGCCCGCAGGTGTATCGCCGCGCGCAGAAAGCGCAGTAGGACCGCTGAGGACACGCAATAGGAATTTTCGGTGAATGCCCGGTACTTACCGCACTGGCCTGCCCTGACCGGCCCAACGAACACCGCATCCCGGAAGTTCCAGCGCCCCGGAGACTTCGCGGTCCGCGGGTGACCTGGGTGCCGGGCCGGGTGCGGTGGCGCGCTAGGTTGCGGGAATGCCGCAGCGGGACGAGACCGGGACGCAGGACTGCGTCGAGTTGTTCACCGATGGCGCGTGCAGCGGCAATCCCGGCCCGGGCGGCTGGGGCGTGGTGCTGCGCTACGGAACGCACGAGCGCGAGCTCCACGGCGGTGAGCCGGGCACCACGAACAACAAGATGGAACTCACCGCGGTCATCGAAGGGCTCGCGGCGCTGACCCGCCCGATGCCGGTGGTGCTGGTGCACACCGACAGCACCTACGTGCTCAAGGGCATCACCGAATGGCTCGCGGGCTGGAAGCGCAACGGCTGGAAGACCGCGTCCAAGCAGCCGGTGAAGAACGCCGAGCTCTGGCAACGGCTGGAAGCCGAAGCGCAGCGGCACGGCACCGTCGAGTGGAACTGGGTCAAGGGCCACGCCGGGCACCCGGAGAACGAGCGCGCCGACAAGCTCGCCTGCCGCGGCCGCGACGAGAATCGCTGAGAACTCGCACCGGCGCGGAATTTCGCGCGCCGCAACGGATTCGGCAGAATCGGACCGAAAACAGCACATTTGCGGAATGTGCTACTTCCGTCGTAGTCCATCCGAATGCGCCCCGTTGACGCGATCTCGCCCACCCGCGCAAACTCCGAATGCGCACAATGGGCTCATCGCCCGCGTCGACCCCGCAACGGAGGAAAAATGGGTGTTCTCATTGCCAAGGATATTGCCGCCGCACGAGCGGAAAAGCTCGAACTGTCGAAGGCCGAGCAGCAGGTGATCGCGCACCTCGTTCGCGAGCACCAGCAGCAGGACCAGCAGCGGACCGGCGCAGCAAAGCGCTGACGACGTGGGCACCCGGCGCAAGCGGCACACCTCGCCGGGTGCCCGGCCGAAATCCACCACGCAGCCGACCGTGCGGTTTCAGCAACGATTCCTGTTCAGCGCGAACGAATTGTCCGCGAATCGCTTGCACCGCTCCCACGAACACTCGATCAAAAGCGAGGCGTTGCATTGCGCACCATCGACGGAGATCAGCACGCGCAAGCCGGTGAGCGGTCCTGCGACTGGCGGACGGCGCTGTCGAACGGCGAGCGAGCCGTCCGGCGATTCGGGTGGACCGCAGAACTCGACCCGCTCGGCGATGACCCCGCGCTGTGGCGGTGCGTCCTGCACGACCGCAACGGCGAGCCGGTGCCGAGCGGAGCAGGCTCCGGCAAGGGATACCGGCTGCCCGCCCAGGTCGGGGCGATCTTCGAGGCGCTGGAGCACCACTTCGGCCGCGAGCAGCACAAGACCCCCGACATCGTCCTGCGCCCAGCGCGCGAAGCCGCCACCGAGCTGACCGGTGATGTCGTGGGCGCCCGCCTCGCGGAAGGCCCCGACGAGCCGATCGCCTGCCTGCCGTTCCGGAACCTGTCCGACGACGCGGCGACCCTGCTGCCGGCGTTCCTGACGTCTCCCGACTACGTCAGCGACGCCTTCGAGCCGGAACGCCGCGAACTCGGCGACACCTACGACTACGCGGGCGTGCTGCGCTATTCGCTCAACAGCGGCTGCGCGGCGGGTTCCACGCGGGAAGAGGCCACCGTCCACGCGATCAACGAGATCGTGGAGCGCGACGCCTTCTCGCTGATGCTGATCAACACGTTCCTCGCCGCAAGCCCGGCGCCGCTGACCGTCGTCGACCCCGCGACCCTTCCCGACAACCTCGCCGAACTGCACGGGATCGCGCAGCAACGCAGCGGCGGGAGCGTGCAGCTCATCGACATGACGACGAGCCTCGGAATCCCCGCCGTGCTCGCTTACCTCCCGCCGCAGCCCGGTGAACCGGCGCGAGTGCGCGGCGCAGGCGCGTCGTTGTCCCGCGAGCACGCCATCCGGCGGGCGCTGACCGAACTGCTGCAACTCATGGCGGGCAGCACGCAACGAGGGGACGAGGACGAGGAACGGGACTGGACCGCCGAGTACCCGCCGTTCCACGACTGCTACCTGATGAACCTCGGCCCGAAGCTGCTCGAAGCCGAGGTGGTGGCGTACGCACCGACCGCCGCCCCGGGCTCTCCGGGCGGCCACCTGGAACGGCTCGTTCGCATCCTCACCTCGCACGGCTTCACCCCGCTCGTGCGCGAGCTGCACACCAGCGCGGAGCTGACCGTGGTCAGCACCGTCGTGCCAGGGCTCGAACGCTTCATGGTGATCACCGACGGCCAACTGGTCGGTCCCGGTCCGCGCGGACTCGCCGCCCGGACCTGACGCACAGACCTGAACCACACCGGCTCGAGACGAAAAAGCGGGCCGCGCCCGAAT
>NZ_JAFRFW010000451.1:0-4992 GCF_017434145.1 Saccharopolyspora sp.
GAGTTCAGCACCAGCGCGCGGGTCCGCGGTCCCACCGCTGCGCGCAGGGCGTCCAGATCGAGCTCGAAGCGGTGGTCCGGTCCCTGCCGGAGGCCGACGGTGCGGCGGACGCCGCCTGCCATGGCCACGGCGACCGGGTAGGAGTCGTAGTAGGGCTCGACGAGGACCACTTCGTCGCCGGGCTCGATCAGCGCGAGCATCGAAGCGGTGATCGCTTCGGTGGCGCCGACGGTCACCAGGACCTCGCCCTCCGGATCGTGCTCGATGCCGTAGTGCGCACGGCGGTGTTCGGAGATCGCGGCGCGCAGCTCGGGCTCGCCCGCGCCGGGCGGGTACTGGTTGACGCCGTCGGCGATGGCCCGCTGCGCGGCCTGGAGCATGCCCGCCGGTCCGTCGGTGTCCGGGAAGCCCTGCCCCAGGTTCACCGCGCCGGTCCGCCGGGCCAGTTCGATGATCTCGGCGAAGATCGTCGAGGTGAACGGGCGCAACCGGGAGGTGAGAGCTTCAGAACGCACGGCACGGCAGCGTAGTCGAATCGACGGTCGATCCGAACGGGTGCACTCGGCCCGTCCCGCCCTGCGGACCCGCTTCCGGCGGTGTCGCCGGGCTCGATCACGCCGGACGGGCGGCGGTGTGCTGTAAGAATCGAGGGGTGCGAACGACAGGGGCGACCGAGGCGGACGAGCTCAAGCGACGTGCGCTGCGGCGGATGAAGACCGTCGCGGGCGGTCTGCTGCTCGCCGTCGCCGTGATCTACGTGCTCGCGCAGTGGCGGGAGCACGAGGGGGCGGCGTGGGCCGGCTACGTCCGGGCCGCGGCCGAAGCGGGCATGGTCGGTGCGCTGGCGGACTGGTTCGCGGTGACGGCGCTGTTCCGGCGTCCGATGGGACTGCCGATCCCGCACACCGCGATCATCCCCACCCGCAAGGACGCGCTGGGACACAACCTCGGGGAGTTCGTCGGCTCGAACTTCCTGGCCGAGCCGGTGGTGCGGGACAAGCTGGGCCGGGCCGACATCGGCCACCGGGTCGGGGTGTGGCTCGACGACGCCGACCACGCCGAGCGCGTGACCTCGGAGCTGGCGACCGCGGTGCGCGGCGCCGTGCAGGTCTTCCGGGACGAGGACGTGCAGGCCGTCCTGGAGCAGGCGGTGCTGCGCAAAGTCCTCGCCCAGCCGTGGGGGCCACCGCTGGGCCGGATCCTCGGGCAGGTCTTCGCGGACGGTTCGCACCACCGGCTGGTCGATCTGGTCTGCGACCGCGCTTACGACTGGGTGCGGGACAACCACGAAACGGTGCTGCGCGTGGTCAGCCAGCGGGCGCCCTCGTGGTCGCCGAAGTTCTTCGACGGCATGGTCGCGGACAAGATCTACGCCGAGGTGCTGTCGTTCGCGTGGGCGGTCAAGACCGACCCGGACCACCAGATGCGCAAGGCGGTGGACCGGTTCCTGGTCGACTTCGCGCACGACCTGCAGCACGACGAGCACACGATCGCCAAGGCCGAGCAGATCAAGCGCCAGGTGATCGCGCACCCGGAGGTGCAGAACCTGGTCGCCTCCGCGTGGGGCACTGCCAAGAGGATGCTGCTGGACGCGGCCGAGGACCCCTCCAGCGAGCTGCGGCTGCGGGTCCGCGACGGACTGCAGGGACTCGGAAGGCGCCTCGTCGAAGAGCCCGAGCTGCGCGCCAAGGTCGACGGATGGCTGGAAGGCGCCGCGGTGTACGTCGTCTCGCACTACCGCGCCGAGATCACCACGCTGATCACGGACACCGTGGAGCGCTGGGACGCCGAGGAGACCTCCCGCAAGATCGAGCTCCAGGTGGGCCGCGATCTCCAGTTCATCCGGATCAACGGCACCGTGGTCGGCGCGCTGGCCGGCCTGGCGATCTACACCCTCACCCAGCTCGTGCTCTGAGCGGCCGGGCGCGCCGGTGCGGCGGGCACGGCGGCGGGATCAGCCCGGTGCGGTGTGGCGTTCCCGCCAGGACCGGGCCTTCTCCCGGTTCCCGCAGACCCGCATGGAGCACCACGTCCGGGACTTGTTCCGGGATCTGTCGTAGAACGCCCACAGGCAGTTCGACGCTGGGCAGATCTTGATCCGGTCCCAGTGGCCGGTGTGCACCAGGTGCACAGCCGCCACCAGCACTCGTCCGAGTGCATCGGCGCCGGCGAGCACGGGGATCCCGTCCCGCAGTACCACCGGAACGTTCCAGCTCATCGGACTGCCGGGCGCGGATTCGGGTGGAAAAGCGGCGTGGTCGCAGGACACGGCGTGGCGCATGGCGTCGCGGATGTCTTGCGCTCGTCCCGGGGCCTCGGCCGCACCCAGGCCCTGTCCGGCGCACCACTGCCGCCACGACTCGGCCGTCCCGAGCATCTCGGTTCCCGCTTCGGCGTCGCAGGTGTTGAGGAAAGCCAGCACCAGCTCGACGTCGCGTTCGGGGTCCAGGTCCGCGAAAGCCTGCGCAGGAGCTCGGTCGGCGACGGCTTTGCTGTTCACGAACACCATCGTAGGCGATTAGCCGGTTGCAGCTAGCACGGATAACCGCCATAATCTTTTTACTGGTTCCTCGAAGGGCGTTGGTTCGCGGAGCAGGGCTGGGAGAACAGGACGAGACGAGGGGTTCCGCCATGACCGCTGCTACCACTTCCCCGCTGCGCCTCGCGGCGTTCGCGATCGACACCCCGGATCCGCGCGCGCTCGCGGAGTTCTACGGGCGCTTGCTGGGTTGGGAGATCGATGAGCCCGAATCCGCCGAGGAATGGGTGGAGCTGGCGGACCCATCGGGCGGCACGCGGCTGGCCTTCCAGCTCGACCCCGGGTTCGTGCCGCCGACCTGGCCGGATCGTGCGCGCCCGCAGATGATGCACGTCGACGTGCGGGTGGCGACGCTCGCCGAAGGGCACGAGCGCGCGGTGGCCGCCGGTGCGCGCCAACTGCCGCAGCCGTCCGATCAGCTCGATGCGACTTTCCGCGTGTACGCCGATCCGGACGGGCACCCGTTCTGCATGTGCGCAGGCTCCTGACGGAGTCGGTGCTGCTCAGGGGGTTCCTGCCCGGCGTTGCGCAGCTCACTCGGAGGGGTGCAAGCACCCTGCTTGCTAGAGCTAGCACTCGCGCCTACCGTGGACGGCGAACCGGAAGGAGCGCAGGCGATGGAGCGGGTGGACAAGACCGTCAACAAGGCCGTGAACCAGGCGGTCAGCGACCTCGGCGGTTACATCCGGGCGCAACGCAGCAACGCCCAGATCTCGCTGCGCCAGCTCGCGAAGAGCGCGGGCGTGTCCAACCCGTACCTCAGCCAGGTCGAACGCGGCCTGCGCAAACCCAGCGCGGAGATCCTGCAGCAGATCGCCACGGCACTGCGGATCTCCGCGGAGGCGCTGTACGTGCAGGCCGGGATCTTGGAACGCCGCGAGGGCGGGCCGGTGGTGGACGCGATCCTCGCCGACGACGAACTCAGCGAGCGGCAGAAGCAGGTTCTGCTCGACATCTACGCCTCGTTCCGGCGAGAACACGACGGCTCCGAATCCACCGACGCGCCGGAGCCGGACGGCACCGACCTGCTCAAGGAGTGATCCGCTATGGCGACGCGCACCGAAGGCACCACCAAGACGAACGAGACCGGCAACGGCCAGCCGCTGGGTGAGGCCGTGGACCAGGCCCGCACGCCGCTGCTGGCCGCGCTCGGCGCGGGCGATCTCGCCGCGCACACCATCGCCGATGCGCTCGGCAAGCTGCGCAGCAAGCTGAACGAAGGCGCCGAGTCCGCCCGCAGCGGCGTCAACGAGCTGCCGCAGGACCTGCGCGAGCGGTTCGATCCGGCGGAGCTGCGCAAGCTCGTCGACGAATACACCCAGTCGGCCGTGCAGCTCTACGGCTACCTCGCCGAGCGCGGTGAGACCGCGTTCGAGCGCTTCCAGTCCCAGCCCGGTGTGCAGCGCGCCTGGGGCCAGGTCGAGCAGGCGCAGGGCCGGATGGAAGCGGCCGTGACCGACGCGCGCGGGCTGGCCGACGACGTGCTCGGCAAGGTGAGCACCGCGAGCCGCTCGTTCGGCGAGAAGGCCGCGCGGAGCACCGAGCAGGCCAGCGCCTCCGCCGCCCAGACGGTGCGCGAAACCGCCGACGACGTGGCCGAGTCGGTCGAGGAGACCGGTTCGGAGACCGCGACGGCGACGCGCAGCACCGCGCAGAAGACGGCCAACCGCACCTCGGCGGCCAAGTCCACCGGCTCCGCGAAGGGCACCGGCTCGAAGCAGAGCAAGGGCAAGGCGGGCAGCTGAGCCCGCACGGCACGTCGGGGCCCCGGACGGTTCTCCGGGGCCCCCGACGCACGTAAGGTGAACTCGTGGGTTTGTCATCCGTAGTGCCGGAGCTGCTGCTGCAGTTCTGGATCCTCAAGATCATCTGGCTGGCGGGGATCCCGACCGGGCTGTACGCCTTCGTGCACGCGCTGTTGCAGCGCTCCGACGCGTTCACGGCCGTCGGGAAGCTGTCCAAGCCCGCGTGGCTGGGCATCACCGGTGCCGGCCTGATCCTGCTCGCGGTGCTCACCAGCGGGCCGATCACGATCATCTGGATCGCCGCGCTGATCGCCGTGCTGGTCTACCTGGTCGACGTCCGGCCCAAGGTCACCGAAGTGCAGAAGGGCAGCTCCTGGTAGCCACCGGCGCCTCGGCCGGGCCCGCCGGTGAGCTGCCTTCGGGTGCGCGCTGGAACTCCTACGGCCGGGGTTCGCCGGTCACGCTGGTGGCGCACGGTCTGGGCGCGACCGAAGGTGAAGCGCGGATCCCCGCGTCCGGCCTGCCCGGCACCCGGGTCGTGCTCACGCTGCCGAGCCATGGGAACGCGCCGGATGCGCCGGAGGGCTACTGGCGTTACGGGACGATCGCCGAGGACGTGCGGTCGGTCGCGGACGCGGTCGGCGCGACCCGCGCGGTCGGCGTCTCGCTCGGCACCGGGGCGTTGACCAGGATCGTGGCCGAACGTCC
>NZ_JAFRFW010000452.1:0-5842 GCF_017434145.1 Saccharopolyspora sp.
GCCGCACAGGTAATGGCTCGGCTGCGCGGCTCGGCCACGGTGGTCGACGAGGTGCACGGGTTCAAGTACTGGGATCAACGCGACTTGCTCGGCTTCGTCGACGGCACTGAGAACCCGAGCGGTGGGGCGGCTCGAGCGGCGGTGACGGTCACCGCCGAGCAGGACCCCGCGTTCGAGGGATCGAGTTACGTCGTCGTGCAGAAGTACCTGCACGACACCGGCGCCTGGAATGCGTTGTCGACCGAGGAGCAGGAACGGGTGATCGGGCGTACGAAGCTCGACGACATCGAGCTTGACGATGCCGCGAAGCCCCCGAACTCGCACATCGCTGTCAACACGGTCAACGGTCCGGACGGCGAGGAACTGCAGATCGTGCGCGACAACATGCCCTTCGGACGAGTCGGATCGAGCGAGTTCGGCACCTACTTCATCGGGTACGCGAGTGACCCGGCGGTCATCGAAACGATGCTGGACAAAATGTTCGTCGGCTCCGGGCCCGGAACGCACGACCGAATCCTGGACTTCTCCACGGCGGTCACCGGGTCGTTGTTCGTCGTGCCGACCGCCGATTTCCTCGCTGATCAGCCTCCGGTGCCGGAAGCCCGGCCCACGAACGAAGCCGACACGTCGTTGACGATCGGGGGTGCTTGACCGGCGCAGGTGCGTGAGCCCGGAGATCGGCCGAGTGCTCGTCCGCCATGGGGCGGCGAACCTGGGCAACGCGGGTTCGAGCACCGGCGGGGACGGCGAGGTCTCCTGCGGCGTACTCCGGATGCGGAGGCGTGGTCCGCGGCGGACCTTTTCCGCGTGCGCGGCCACCTCGATGCGGAGGCATTAACATGCTCGGTGAGATCGGCTTCGTGCTTGCGCTCGTCGGGGTCGTGGTGCTGGTCGGCAAGATCAGCGGACGGAACGCAGCTGCCGGGCCGCGGTCCTGCTCACGGTGATCGGCCTCGTGTACGCCGCGCTACCGGGACCGAAGTTGCGGCTCGAGCCGGAAGTCGTGCTCGACGTGGTGCTGCCGCCGCTGCTCTACCACGCTGCGCTCAGCTCCAGCCTGTTGGCGGTGAGAAGCCGTCTCCGCGCTGTCATCAGCCTGTCGGTGCTGCTCGTGCTCGCAACGGCGTTCGCGGTGGGCGGGCTGGTGGCGTGGCTGGTGCCTGCGGTTCCGCTGGCCGCGGCGGTCGCGCTGGGAGCGGCGGTTGCGCCTCCGGACCCCGTCGCCTCGCTCGCGGTGGGACGGCGCGCGCGGCTGCCCGCGCGGTTGTCGACGTTGATCGAAGGCGAAGGTCTGCTCAACGACGCGACGGCGCTCACGGTGTACCAAGTCGCGGTAGCCGTCGCCGTCGGTGGTCAGTTCTCCTTCGGCGCTGCCACGGGCAGCTTCCTGCTGGCCGCACTGGGCGGACTGTCGGTCGGTGCGGCGGTGGCGTGGCTGGTGCGACTGTCCCGGCTGTTGCTCACCGACCCGCTGTCGGTCAACGTGATCTCGTTGGCGACCCCGTTCGCCGCCTACGTCCTAGCTGAGCTGTGCCGGACGTCGGGGCTCCTTGCCGTGGTCGTGGCCGGTCTGGTCATCGGGCACCAGAACCCGCGGCTGCAGACCGGCGCTAGCCGCCGGCGGCACGGCGACCGAGCGTGCCCCGGGCGTCGCGCAAGAGTGCGCAGACCCGGTGCAGCAATGATTTCCGTTGATAGATTCGAGTTATCGGAGCATCGAAAGTAGCTTTTGGACGCACTGGTCGAGATGTGTTGCACTTCGTTTCAGCAGAAGTTGCCCGTGCTGAGCATTCGATCGTTTCAAGGGATTTTCGACCGCCCGCTGCGCCCGCTACGAACCGGTCGTGGGCGCCGGTATCGGAACGGGCGCAGCGGCAACGGGTCGTGGAGGCGTTTTACTCGACGCCGCTGCCCGAGCGACGAGGAGGTGTGCTGTGCCGTCGTGGCGAGTGCGCGATTTCCATGGTGATGACCTGGACCAGGCGATCCACATCTGGGATCAGAGCCGGGAAGGCACCGAACCGGTGTTCTCGGCTGCCGAGGTGGTCTCGATCGCGCAGGCCGGGCATCCGGCGATGGTCGCGGTCGTGCAGCAGGACGTCGTCGGCATGGCGGCGGCCAAGGTGGAGGGCGAGCGGGCGTGGCTGGCGCTGTTCGCCCTCGACGCGCGGTGGCGCAACCGGGGCATCGGCAGCGCGCTGCTGGCTGAACTCGAAAAGCGGCTGCGCGCGCACGGGGTGCATCGCATCGCCAGCTTGGTGCCCGAAGGAGCCGCCGGGTCCAAGGCGATGATCAACTCGGGCTACCGGCCGCGCACCGACCTGACCTACTTCGAAAAGGTGGAGGAGCTCGACCCAGCCGACTTCGACGTGCTGGAACACCTCGGCGGCGGCCTTCTCCCACCCGGCCGGTGGGACGCGCTGGCCGGGATGCGGCGGGAGAAGGACGTCATCGAACGCCGGGTCGTGCTGCCGATCGCCCATCCGGGACCGGCGGAACGGCACGGTGTGCTGCCCCCGAAAGCCATCGTCCTGTTCGGACCTCCGGGTACCGGCAAGACCAGCTTCGCCAAGGCGGTCGCTTCCCGGCTGAACTGGCCGTTTGTGGAATTGTTCCCGTCCCGCTTGGCCGCTTCCTCACCGGACGGGTTGGCGGCTTCGCTGCGGGAGATCTTCGCGCAGCTGGAGGAGCTCGACGACCTCGTCCTGTTCATCGACGAGGTCGAAGAGATCGCTGGTACGCGTTCTGGCCCGGCAGCGGGTCCGGCCCATGGGGTGACCAATGAGTTGCTCAAGCTCATCCCGGGTTTCCGCGAACACGACCACCGCCTGCTGGTCTGCGCCACGAACTCCGTGAGCTCGTTGGATCACGCTTTCCTGCGGCCCGGCAGGTTCGACTACATCATCCCGGTCGGGCCACCGGATCCTCCCGCGCGGCGAGCGATCTGGTCGCGCTATCTCGGACCGGCGCGGGACAACGTCGACCTGGATCTGCTGGTGCAACGAACGGAACTGTTCACACCGGCCGACATCGAGTTCGCCGCGCGCCAGGGCGCCCAAGCCGCGTTCGAGCGCGACGTGCTGGAACACAGCGGTGAACTCGCTGTCACCGCGGACTACCTGCAAGCGATCGCCGACGCCCGCCCGACGCTGAGCGCCGATGCCATCGCGACGTTTGAGCAGGATATCGACGCATATACCCGGCTGTAGGACGGCTGATCACGTGACGAAGTTGATCGTGCCGGCGATGGAAGAAATACGAACCTGCGCGGGTGGCATCTTCGGTTTTTCGGGCGCTGCTACTGGAAAAGTAGGCATCAATGGTGGGTGCAGGTGGCTGAAATGCGTTACCTTCGTTTGATCCTGGTGCTGCCCACGGGAGTGGCCCTCACGATTGCAATTGGCGCGCTGGTCCTACCGGGCGGGCAAGCGTCGGAATGGGTTCAGGTCGGATTGGGTGGCCTGTTCGTTGTGCTGATGCGGATGAAACACCGTCTCGATCAGAAGGTGCGGAATCTGAAATCGCATCTGCAGGACGTCGTAGTGCGTTGTTCAGAAGGCACCGCGCTACCGGCGCACCCTGGTCGTGACATTGGTCGGGTCGAGGTCGGGAGTCGTCATTAGGTCGGTGACATGCTGGCTTCGACGTGGTTCGATCGCGACAGCTCGGTGTTGAATTATCGCGATCCGGCAGCTGCGTGCTACGCCGAGTACCTTGCACGTGTGTGTGGACGCCGTAGATTGGGCAGCGTGGAGTCGCTGGAGCATTCGTCATCATGAGTCGCGCGGGCATTCAGTGCGTTGGCGGTGGCGTGACGGTGGCTGATGCGATGTTGCATGCACCCAAGGTGTGCGGTTCGGCGACGACGGTTGCTCAGGCGCGCGAGATTTTTGAAGACGACCACGTGCACGCGGTGCTGGTCGTCGACGGTGGTCGGCTGCTGGCTGTGGTGGAGCGGCCGGACATCAGCTCGATGTCTCCGCAGGTTCCGGCCTGGTTGAGCGGGCGGTTGCAGGGGCGGGTCGTTCGTCCTGATGCTGATCTGGACGTTGCCTGGAGCGTGATGACCGCGAATCAGCGTCGGCGCCTGGCCGTCATCGATGATCAAGGCATGTTGCGTGGGTTGCTGTGTCTGAAACGCACGGGTCTCGGCTTCTGTTCCGATGCGGATGTCGAAGCACGTGCCAGCGAGCGTCGCGCGAATGCGACTGCCCTGCGGGCGGACCGGTAGTGCGCGCGTTTTCGCTGTGGTCGGGCCTGTTGTCTGCGCCGATCCGGTTCGTTGCGCTGTGCTAAATCACGACACTGGCGAGGGTGGCCGCGGTGGCGGACGCTAGCGCGGTGGCCCAGCCGTGTGGCCACAGTGGAGTGGAACCGAAGAAGGTGCTGACGCCCGGGGTCTGCACGGCGAGGGCCAAGGCTGCCGTGGACGCGAGTGCCGCGGCGGCTACGAGGGGGGTTCGACCTCGTAGCGCCAAGGTTTGGCCGAGCTGTGCGCCGATCAGTGCCACCAGCGCGACTGTGGCGGCGTGCCGGGCGGTGCCGGTCGCGCGGCCAGCGAACCATGCCGCGCTCGCCGCGGCCGCGGTGATCGTCCCGCGCCGGTAGATGTCGTGGGTCAACGCGGTACCCAGTGACGATTCCGGTCCTTCGGCGAGCAGCATTTCGGCCGTGATCTCCGGTGGTGGCCGCACCGCGATGGCCATCGAGGGGAGCACGTCGGTGAGCACGTTGACCAGCAGGAGCTGCCGCGCGTTGATGCCCCCGCTGGGACTGATCAACCCGGTGATCACGCTGTAGCCGATCTCGCCCAGGTTGCCGCCCAGCAGAATCGCCAGTGCGTCCCGGACGGAGATCCACATCGATCGGCCTTCGACGACGGCGTCGAGGATGGTCTCGATGCGGTCGTCGGTGATCACCACGTCGGCGGCTTCTCGGGCTGCCGGGGTGGCGTGCTTGCCGAGCGCGAGTCCGATGTCGGCCAGCCGGATCGCCGGCGCGTCGTTGGCGCCGTCGCCGGTCACAGCAGTGACCAGACCGTTGTCCTGATAGGCGCGCACGATCCGGGCTTTCTGCTCGTGCGTGACCCGCGCGAAAGCCGCCACGTTGCGGACGATCCCGGACAATTGCTCGTCATCGAGTTCGTCGAGATCGGGGCCGGTCAGTACTCGGTTCCCGTTGAGCACGCCCAGTTCGTCGGCGATGGCATCGGCGGTGCTGGGATGGTCGCCGGTCACCATGGCGATGTGGATTCCCGCGTGCTGCAGTTGTGCGACCGAGGCGGCTGCGGTCGGGCGCACGGTGTCGGCCAGCGCGAGCACGCCGACCAGCTGCAGGCCGCGGATCCGCTCGTCGTCGAGGTCGCTGCGGTCGGAGGCGGCGCGCTCGGCCACGGCCAGCACGCGGTAGCCCCGTTGCGCCCAGCGGTCCATTTCTTCGATGAGCGCGGTCCGGTCGTTCTCGTCGAGCTCGGTCGCGGTGTACTCGGTGCGCCGGTGCGTGCATCGCTCGAGGACGATCTCGGGAGCGCCTTTGACGGTGACGAGCTGTCCGCGGCTGCCCGCGCTGCCGAGAACGGCGTGGTAGGAGCGGGAGGGCTCGAACGGGAGCTCCTCTCGCCGGTGCCAGCCGGCTAGTCCTTCGGTGGCCTTGACGCCGATCTTCTCCGCGCCCTCGACGACCGCCTGATCGGTGGGGTGCGCCAGGTCTGCGGCGTCGGCCGTGGAGGGGCTCGCGCGCAACGCGGCGCCCAGCACGCGCCGCTGCGAGTCGTCGAGTTCGTCCAGCGGTGCGCTGCTGGTGCCGTCGGAGACGCGCCGCAACGAGATGCGTCCCTCGGTGA
>NZ_JAFRFW010000453.1:0-3648 GCF_017434145.1 Saccharopolyspora sp.
CGGTTCGTGCGCGGAGCACGGCCGCGGCGAAAAAGCCGCCGGACTCCGCAAAACTTTGCTTTTATAAGCGGCGGAGCTGCTTGCAACCGACCACCTGAGCAACCGGCACCGCCGCGGGTTCTCAGGCGTCTGCTCGCGAGGACAGCTCCGACGCCTAGTAGGGCGCTACTTCTCCGAGGAGATCCCGCAGCGAGCAGGCGCCTGAGGTTCCGCTAAGTGACCCACTACGCAAACCACTCCTTAAACATCTGCTAGTCGAAAGTGACGATCTGGCGGACCAAGGCGGCATCACCGCTGCTCAGCGCGCTCAGCCCGTCGTTGATGTCGGAAAGGGCGATCCGCCTGCTCACCATGCCTTCGAGGTCGAGCAGTCCGGCCCGCCAGAAGTCCAGCAGCCGCGGGATGTCCCGGCGCGGGTCGGCCGAGCCGTAGAACGACGGCAGGATGTTCCGCTCGTTGACGAACAATTCCTGCGCGGAGAACTCGACCTTCTCGTCCGGCCCACCGGCACCGACGAGCACCACGTCGCCGCCGCGCCGCGCCGCGTCGTAGGCGGCGCGGATCGTGGCGGAGCGCCCGACGACCTCGATGGCGTAGTCGAACCCGGCACCGCCGGTCAGCTCCTGCTTGAGATCGTCCAAGCCCTCCGGCGTGGTCGCGTGCGTCGCACCGAACCGCTTCGCCCCGGCGTGCTTGGCGGTCACCGGGTCCACGGCCACGATCTGCCGCGCACCGGCGATCCGGGCGCCCTGGATGACCGAGATCCCGACGCCGCCCGCGCCGATCACGACCACTGTGGACCCCGGCTCGACCCGCGCGGTGTTGAGCACCGCGCCGACCCCGGTCAGCACTCCGCAGCTGAGCAGCGCGGCGACCTCGAACGGCACGTCCGGTTCGACCTTGACCACGCCGTCCCGGGGCACGACCAGTTCCTCCGCGAACGTGCCGGTACCGGTGAATCCGAAGGCGGGTGCGGCACCGACCTCGAACCTGGGCGAGGTGAACGATGCGACCACGTGCACCTGGCACAGGTGCGGCTGCGCGTTGAGGCAGTCCCGGCAGTTGCCGCACGGCGGGACGAACGCGATGGTGACGCGGTCGCCCGGTGCCAGGTCGGTCACCTGCTCGCCCACCGCGAGCACTTCGCCCGCCCCTTCGTGGCCCAGCACTCCGGGAGCGAGCGCGGGAAGGCCACCGTTCATCGCCGAGAGATCGCTGTGGCAGATCCCCGCGGCGCGGACGCGCAGGTGCACCTCGCCCGGCCCCGGCGGCACGACCCGGACGTCCGTGCGGACGTCCAGCGCGTCGTCGCCGATCTGGTTGAGCACCGCTGCCTTCACCGGCCCGTCTCCCCACCAAGTCCGAGAACGCCGCATAGCGGCTGTTATGTGCGACACACACTAGAACTTGTTTTCAGGATGTTCAAGAGTCGTCGTCAGCTTCACTTCCTGCAATGAACAGTGCACCTTTCGGACAAAGATGCACGGCTTTCGCAACACGTTCTACATCTTCGTCCGGTACCGGGTGCCGGATCTGCAACAGCTCGTCGTCGTCCAGCTCGAACACCGCCGGGGCCAGCCCGACGCAGACTCCGTTCGCCTCGCACAGCTCGGTCCGCACGCCGATCTCCATCGCTTCCTCCGCGTTCGTAGGGCTCGGCTCATCGGGCGCTCGACGCGGGCGGACCTAGAAGGGCAACGAGACGGTGCCGCGGGATTCACTACTCCATTCGGAGGCCATCGGAACTTGACCGCTCATGCGACACCGGCGCGCACCGCTCCGGCCTGCCCGCTCATCGCCGGCACACGATGTAGAACAAGTTGCATATTAGCGACCCAGGGAAGCCTGCGCGGAAAAAGACGTTGTCACCACGCTGGTCGACTCCGGGGCACCCGGCGGTCTAAAGTAACTGAAACTTGTTGCACACAGCGCCCGGCCGGGTCGCTCGCCCAGGAGGCCCCATGCGCATCGGCTTCAACTCCGACCAGGAACGGCTGCGCAAGCGCCTGCGCGACTACGTCGCGCTGCTGATGACCGACGAGCTCCGGGAGGAGCTGGCGACCGGGGGTGATTACGGCGACGGCGAGGCGTACAAGCGGATCGTCCGCCAGCTCGGCTCCGACGGCTGGCTCGCGCTCGGCTGGCCCCGGGAGCACGGCGGGCACGGCGGCACGATGCTGGAGCAGCTCATCTTCACCGATGAGGCCGCCATCGCCGGAGTGCCGGTTCCGTTCCTGACGCTCAACAGCGTCGCGCCCACGATCATGCGTTACGGCAGCGCCGAGCAGCGGGCGCACTTCCTGCCCGGCATCGCCGCCGGTGAGATCCACTTCTCCATCGGCTACTCCGAGCCGGAAGCGGGCACCGACCTCGCTTCGCTGCGCACCACCGCGGTCCGCGACGGCGACGAGTACGTGATCAACGGCCAGAAGATGTGGACCAGCCTGGTGCAGTACGCCGACTACGTGTGGCTGGCCTGCCGGACCGATCCGGAAGCCCGCAAGCACAAGGGCCTGAGCATGCTGATCGTCCCGACGGACGCACCGGGTTTCTCCTGGACACCGGTGCACACCGTCGCCGGGCCGACTACCAGCGCCACCTACTACGAGGACGTGCGGGTTCCGGCCACGGCGCTGGTCGGTGGCGAGAACGAGGGCTGGCCGCTGATCACCAACCAGCTCAACCACGAGCGGGTCGCGCTGACCTCGGCCGCGCCGATCCGCTCCGCCCTGGCGCAGGTCCGCGAATGGGCGCGGGAGACCGAGCTGCCGGACGGCCGCCGGGTCATCGACCAGGAGTGGGTGCGCACGCACCTCGCGCGGGTGCACGCGGGTGCCGAGGTGTTGAAGCTGATGAACTGGAAGATCGCCTGGACCGCGGAGCAGCAGCCTGCTCCCGCGGCCGCCTCGGCGACCAAGGTCTACGGCACCGAGCTGGCCACCGAGGCTTACCGGCTGCTGATGGAGGTGCTCGGGCCCGCCGCGCACGTCCGCGGAGGTTCGCCCGGCGCCGCGCTGCACGGCCGGGTCGAGCGGATGCACCGCTCGGCGCTGATCCTCACCTTCGGCGGCGGCACCAACGAAGTCCAGCGCGACATCGTCTCGACCGTTGGGCTCGGACTGCCCCCTGCGCGACGCTGACCCCCTGCGCTGACCCCTGCCGAACACGTTCACCGCCGAGGTTCCGCCCGGCAGTTCCTTCCCGAAGGAGTCCGCAGCCGATGGATTTCGCACCTACCGAGGCCCAGCAAGATCTGACCGAGTTGACCCGCAGCATCCTCACCGACCGGGTGACGACGGCTCGGCTGCGCGAGGTCGAGTCCCAGCCCGACCGCTTCGACCGTGCACTGTGGACGGACCTGGCGAAGGCCGGGGTGCTCGGCGCGGCGCTGCCGGAATCCCTCGGCGGCGGTGGCTGCGGACTGCTCGAGCAGTGCAGCGTGCTGGTGGAGCTGGGCCGGGCGGTGGCGCCGGTGCCATACCTGACCTCGATCGCGGCGGGCGCCTCCGCGGTGGCCCGCTTCGGCGACGAGCAGCAGCTGGAACGGTTCGCGCGCCCGGCGGGTGACGGCGAGATCGTGCTGACCGCCGCGCTCGCCGAAGATGCCGACCCGCTGCCGGAAACCCCCGCGACCCGCGCGGATCGCTC
>NZ_JAFRFW010000454.1:0-6856 GCF_017434145.1 Saccharopolyspora sp.
GCGCAGTCCGGAGACGGCGGCACCCGGCACTCGGTCGCCCGCCTCCTGCTGGAGCGGGGGCCGATCACCGCGGCTGCGGTGGCCGAAGCGCTCGGGATCAGCGCCGTCGCGGTGCGCAGGCACCTCGACGCACTGGTCGCCGAGGGCGAGGCTTACACCAGGGAGTCCTCGGCACGGCAACGCCGCGGCCGGGGCAGGCCCGCCAAGCTGTACCTGCTGACCGAGGTCGGCAGGGCCAGGTTCGGGCACGCCTACGACGACCTGGCCGTGGCGGCGTTGCGGTTCATCGCCGAATCGGACGGTGAGCAGGCGGTGCGGTCGTTCGCCGAACAGCGGATCGCCGCACTCGTCGAACACCACCGGGAGGCGCTGGCCGCCGCCCGGACTCCGGCCGAGCGGGCCGAGGTCCTTGCCGGTGCACTGACTCGCGAGGGCTACGCTGCCTCGACGCGCAGCGTCGCCTCCGGTGAGCAGCTCTGCCAGCACCACTGCCCGGTGGCGCACGTCGCTGCGGACTTCCCGCAGTTGTGCGAGGCCGAGACGGCGGCGTTCGCCGAAGTCCTCGGCACCCACGTGCAGCGGTTGGCCACCATCGCCAACGGCGATGCGGCATGCACGACGCACGTACCGCTCACGCGGAACGCGCGAACGACCGGGACCGGTGCGGAGACCGACGAGGTCGCCCCCGGACCGGCCACAACCGACCAAGCACCCGCGGCCGGTCGGCGACCGGCGGGGGAGCAGACCGCCCCGATTCCTGACGGAGGGGAGTCCGTATGACTGCCGCTGCCGAGCAGCGCACACCCACCACGGTGTCGAACACTGGCCAGCTCAGCCAAGAAGAGACCCTCGCCACCCTGGGCAACTACGAATACGGCTGGGCCGACTCCGACGCCGCCGGTGAGTCCGCCCGCCGCGGGCTCAACGAGGACGTCGTCCGGGAGATCTCGGCCAAGAAGGACGAGCCCGAGTGGATGCTCGAAGCGCGGCTCAAGGCGCTGCGGCTGTTCGAGCGCAAGCCGATGCCGAACTGGGGCGCCGATCTGTCCGGCATCGACTTCGAGCAGATCAAGTACTTCGTGCGTTCCACCGAGGAGCAGGCCCAGACCTGGGAGGACCTGCCCGAGGACATCAAGAACACCTACGACAAGCTGGGCATCCCGGAAGCGGAGAAGCAGCGGCTGGTCGCCGGTGTCGCCGCGCAGTACGAGTCCGAGGTGGTCTACCACAAGATCCGCGAGGACCTGGAGGAGAAGGGCGTCCAGTTCCTGGACACCGACACCGCCCTGCGCGAGCACCCGGAGATCTTCAAGGAGTACTTCGGCTCGGTCATCCCGGCCGGGGACAACAAGTTCTCCGCGCTGAACACCGCGGTGTGGTCCGGCGGCTCGTTCATCTACGTGCCGAAGGGCGTGCACGTGGACATCCCGCTGCAGGCCTACTTCCGGATCAACACCGAGAACATGGGCCAGTTCGAGCGGACGCTGATCGTGGTCGACGAGGGTGCCTACGTGCACTACGTCGAGGGCTGCACCGCGCCGATCTACTCCAGCGACTCGCTGCACTCGGCGGTCGTGGAGATCGTGGTCAAGAAGAACGCGCGCTGCCGCTACACCACGATCCAGAACTGGTCGAACAACGTCTACAACCTGGTCACCAAGCGGGCCAAGGCCGAAGAGGGCGCGACCATGGAGTGGGTCGACGGCAACCTCGGCTCCAAGGTGACCATGAAGTACCCGTCGGTGTTCCTGATGGGCGAGCACGCCAAGGGCGAGGTGCTCTCGGTGGCCTTCGCCGGTGAGAGCCAGC
Source organism: Saccharopolyspora sp. (assembly GCF_017434145.1). Lineage (NCBI taxonomy): Bacteria > Bacillati > Actinomycetota > Actinomycetes > Pseudonocardiales > Pseudonocardiaceae > Saccharopolyspora > Saccharopolyspora sp. Next base: position 1,810 of record NZ_JAFRFW010000454.1, read on the forward strand.
ACCAGGACGCGGGCGCGAAGATGGAGCACATGGCTCCGCACACGTCCTCGTCGATCGTGTCCAAGTCGATCGCCAGGGGCGGCGGCCGCACTTCCTACCGGGGTCTGGTGAAGGTCGCCAAGCGCGCCAACCACTCCTCGTCCAACGTCAAGTGCGACGCGTTGCTGGTGGACACCATCAGCCGCTCCGACACGTACCCCTACGTCGACGTGCGCGTCGACGACGTGTCCATGGGCCACGAGGCCACCGTCTCCAAGGTCAGCGACGACCAGCTGTTCTACCTGATGCAGCGCGGGCTGACCGAGGACGAGGCGATGGCGATGATCGTGCGCGGCTTCGTCGAGCCGATCGCGCGCGAGCTGCCGATGGAATACGCGCTGGAACTGAACCGCCTGATCGAGCTGCAGATGGAAGGGGCCGTCGGCTGATGACGAGCACCACCAGTACCGACGACGCCCAGCACGGCCTGAGCGAGCACTCCCACGGGGGGACTGTGATCCCGCAGTCCTCCCGCGGGCAGCGGTTCACCTCGTACGACGTCGATGCCTTCGAGGTTCCCGGCGGCCGCGAGGAGGACTGGCGGTTCACGCCGGTCAAGCGGCTCAAGGGCCTGCACGACGGCACCGCAGAGGCCAACGGCGAGATCGGTGTCGAGGTCGAGGCAGGCTCCGAGGTCACCGTGGAGACCGTGGGCCGCGACGACGAGCGCCTCGGCAACGGCGGCGTGCCCGCCGACCGCATCGCCGCGCAGGCGTGGAGCTCGTTCGAGCAGGCCACGGTCGTCACCGTGCCCAAGGAGGTGCGCCCGGAAGGCCCGGTCAGCATCGTCGTGCACGGCCCCGGTGTCGGGCGGACGGCCTACGGGCACATCCAGATCCGCGCCGAGCGGTTCGCCGACGCCGTCGTGGTGGTCGACTACCGCGGCTCCGGTGTGCTGGGCGAGAACATCGAGTTCGTCGTGGACGACTCCGCGCGGCTGTCGATCGTGTCCGTGCACGACTGGGCCGACGACGCCACCCAGGTCAGCTCCGAGCACGCCTACCTGGGCCGGGACGCGGTGTTCCGGCACCTGGCGGTGACCCTCGGCGGCGACCTGGTGCGGGTGAACACCACCGTGACCTACGGCGACAAGGGCGGCGACGCCGAGCTGCTGGGGCTGTACTTCGCCGACGAGGGCCAGCACCTGGAGCACCGGATGCTGGTCGACCACGCCGAGGCGAACTGCCGCAGCAACGTGCTCTACAAGGGCGCGCTGCAGGGCGATTCCGCGCACACGGTGTGGATCGGTGACGTGCTGATCCGCGCGGCGGCCGAAGCCACCGAGACCTTCGAGCTGAACCGGAACCTGGTGCTGACCGAGGGCGCCCGCGCCGACTCGGTGCCGAACCTGGAGATCGAGACCGGGGAGATCGAAGGCGCCGGGCACGCCAGCGCCATCGGCCGGTTCGACGACGAGCAGCTGTTCTACCTGCAGTCCCGCGGCATCCCGGAGGACCAGGCCCGCAGGCTCGTGGTGCGCGGCTTCTTCGGCGAGATCCTGCAGAAGATCACCGTGCCGGAGGTCCGCGAGCGGCTGGAGGCCGCGATCGAGGCCGAGCTGGCCGTCGTCGGCGCCTGAGCGCCACCCCTACTCGACTTTCCTCACACACCAGGAGAACAACGCACAATGGCCACCCTGGAGATCAAGGACCTGCACGGCTCCGTCGTCACCGACGAGGGCGCCAAGCCGATCCTCAACGGCGTGAACCTCACGGTCCGCTCCGGCGAGATCCACGCCATCATGGGCCCGAACGGCTCCGGCAAGTCGACGCTGGCCTACGCCATCGCCGGGCACCCCAAGTACCGGATCGACTCCGGTCAGGTGCTGCTCGACGGCGAGGACGTGCTGGAGATGAGCGTGGACGAGCGCGCCCGCGCGGGCCTGTTCCTCGCCATGCAGTACCCGGTCGAGGTGCCGGGCGTTTCGATGTCGAATTTCCTGCGCAGCGCGGCCGGCTCGGTCCGCGGTGAGGCCCCGCAGATCCGGCACTGGGTCAAAGAGGTCAAGCAGGCGATGAGCAGCCTGGACATCGACCCGTCGTTCGCCGAGCGCAGCGTCAACGAGGGCTTCTCCGGCGGCGAGAAGAAGCGGCACGAGATCCTGCAGCTGGACCTGCTGGACCCGAAGTTCGCGATCCTCGACGAGACCGACTCCGGCCTGGACGTCGACGCGCTGCGCGTGGTGTCCGAGGGCGTCAACAGCTACGTCGAGAAGGGTGACAAGGGAGTGCTGCTGATCACGCACTACTCCCGCATCCTCAACCACGTCCAGCCGCACTACGTGCACGTGTTCGCGGGCGGCAAGGTCGTCGAGTCCGGCGGCCCGGAGCTGGCCGAGGAACTGGAGCGCAACGGCTACGTGCGGTTCACGAAGGAGGCGGCTTCGCAGTCATGACCGCTCAGCCTCTCACCCACGCCGGTGCGGCCCCGCTGGACGTCGCGGCGATCCGGTCGGACTTCCCGATCCTCGGTCGCACCATCCGCGACGACCGCAGCCTGGTCTACCTGGATTCGGGTGCGACCTCGCAGCGTCCGCGCCAGGTGCTGGACGCGGAGCGGTCCTTCCTGGAGACCTCCAACGCGGCCGTGCACCGCGGTGCGCACCAGCTCGCTGAGGAGGCCACGGACGCCTACGAGGACGCCCGCGCCAAGATCGCGCGGCTGGTCGGCGCCGGGATCGACGAGGTGGTGTTCACCAAGAACGCCACCGAGGGGATCAACCTGGTCGCCTACGCGATGAGCAACGCGGGCACCTCGGGGCCCGAGGCGGAGCGGTTCCGCATCGGCCCCGGCGACGAGGTCGTGGTGACCGAGATGGAGCACCACGCCAACCTGGTGCCGTGGCAGCAGCTGTGCCAGCGCACCGGGGCGACGTTGCGCTGGTTCGGCGTCACCGCGGACGGCAGGCTGGATCTGTCCGATGTGGACGATGTGATCACCGAGCGGGCCAAGGTCGTCGCGGTCTCGCACCAGTCCAACGTGCTCGGCACGGTGAACCCGTTGGAGCGGATCGTCGCGCGGGCGCACCAGGTGGACGCGCTGGTGGTGCTGGACGCCTGCCAGTCGGTGCCGCACTCGCCGGTGGACTTCGCCGCGCTGGACGTGGACTTCGCGGTCTTCTCCGGGCACAAGATGCTCGGCCCGTCCGGCATCGGGGTGCTCTACGGCCGCAACGAGCTGCTGCGCTCGATGCCGCCGTTCCTCACCGGCGGGTCGATGATCGAGATGGTCTACATCGACCACTCCACGTTCTCCGAGCCGCCGCAGCGGTTCGAGGCGGGCGTGCCGATGACTTCGCAGGCCATCGGGCTCGGCGCGGCCGTGGACTACCTGTCGGTGGTGGGCATGGAGCGCATCGCCGCGCACGAGAAGAAGCTCGCCGCGGCGGCGCTGGAGGAACTGTCCGGGATCGACGGGGTGCGCATCATCGGCCCCAACAGCACCGAGGACCGCGGCGCCACGGTGTCGTTCGTGCTCGACGGGGTGCACCCGCACGACGCGGGCCAGGTGATGGACGGCCAGGGCGTCGAGGTTCGCGTCGGCCACCACTGCGCGTGGCCGCTGCACCGGTCGTTCCGGATTCCGGCCACGGTGCGGGCGAGCTTCTACCTGTACAACGATCTGGACGAGGTCGCCGCGCTCGGGGAAGCTGTGCGGGAGGCTCAGCGTTTCTTCGGTGTCGCGTGAACTGAAGGACGTGTGATGCAGCTCGAGCAGATGTACCAGGAGATCATCCTGGACCACTACCGCAACCCGCACCGCACTGGCCTGCGGGACCCGTTCGACGCGGAGTCCTTCCAGGTCAACCCGGTCTGCGGGGACGAGGTGACGCTGCGGGTGCGGTTGACCGGCAGCGGCCCCGACGCGATCATCGAGGACGTCTCCTACGACGGGCAGGGCTGTTCGATCAGCCAGGCTTCCACGTCGGTGCTCACCGACCTGGTGGTCGGCAAGCCGGTCAAGGAGGCGATGGGCAAGGAGACCGCGTTCAGCGAGCTCATGCAGGGCCGCGGGCAGGTCGAGCCCGACGAGGACGTCCTGGAGGACGGCATCGCGTTCGCCGGGGTGGCCAAGTACCCGGCGCGCGTGAAGTGCGCGTTGCTCGGGTGGATGGCTTTCAAGGACGCCGTGTCGCGCGTCGTCGACGAGGTGGGAGCGTCATGACCGACCAAACCCAGGTGCAGGACAAGGAAACGGCTGAAGCCGACGTGCAGCGCGGCGCGGAAGGCATGCCGGAGACCCCGGCGCCTGCCGCGGAACTCGCCGCGGTGGAAGACGTCGAAGAGGCGCTGCGCGATGTGGTGGACCCCGAGCTGGGCATCAACATCGTCGACCTCGGCCTGCTCTACGGCGTGACCGTCGAGCAGGACAACAGCGCCACGCTGGACATGACCCTGACTTCCGCGGCCTGCCCGCTGACCGACGTGATCGAGGAGCAGGCCCGTTCCGCGCTCACCGGCGGCCCCGGTGGCGGTGTGGTCAACGACTTCCGCATCAACTGGGTGTGGATGCCGCCGTGGGGACCGGAAAAGATCACCGAAGAGGGGCGCGAGCAGCTCCGCGCCCTCGGCTTCACGGTCTGAGCGGCCGATACTCCGTACGCGACGGCCCCGGCAGCACCTCGCTGCCGGGGCCGTTCGTCGTGTGCGGGCGGTGCCTCATTCAGGGGCCCTGCACGCGAGGTGAGTCGGTCGGCTGCGGCGGCATCGCCTCCGGATCCTGCGTCGGAAAGCCCGGCGGTGCGGAGTGCGGTCCGGCGCTGTCGGCCGGTGGCTGCGGCGCTGGGCGCACGTTCGGCGGCTGAGCAGCGGGCACGGCGTTCGACGGCACGTGCTGCGGCGCCCGCGGATTCCCGCCCGGTTGCGGCTGCGGTACGTGCGGATTCCCGCCCGGCGCGGACTTAATGAGGGCAAATAAGCCACGCCACTGCCACCAGAAAGCATCTCGGAATTCATCGTGGCTATCCCTACGATATGTAACTTTTCGGCACCCTGATAGAGCGAATTCA
>NZ_JAFRFW010000455.1:0-9360 GCF_017434145.1 Saccharopolyspora sp.
ATGCGACGGAGGTGGACTACCGGTTCTATCCGCCGGAGGAGCTGGCGGAAGTTTTCGCGGCGGATAAGATCGCAGGCACCGGTACGAAAGGAGCGGCCGGAACCTATGGATCGACGCCTACTTCGAGGTCGGGCTCAAGCGCTGGGACTGGGCTGCCGGCGCGTTGATCGCGCAGGAAGCGGGCGCGCAGCTGCGGCTGCCGGGCGGAGATTCCGCCGACGGGCTCGGCGACGAGGCGCTGCTGTGCGCGGCGCCGGGAGTGGCCGACGAGCTGACCGGTGCTTTGGTGCGCGCGGGAGCGGGCGCGGTGTGATCAGCGCGAAACCGCCCCGCCGAGCGGATCGGCGGGGCGGTCGGTGCGGTTTCAGCAGGAGACGTCGCGGGCGGCGGTCATCAGCTCGTTGCTGATCTGCGGTGGCCGCGCCTCCTGCGCTGCGCCGCCCTGCGGCGCCCAGTTCTTCAGCTCCTGCAGCACCTGCCGCGCCTGGGGAGTGCTCTTGATGTCGTCGAATTCCGCGCCCAGCGCCAGGTCCAGCGACGCGTCCGGACGGTCGTCGCGCACCAGCTGCGCGCACGGCACCATCAGGCTCAGCGTGCGGGCGGACGGGGCTCCGGCGCCGCCGAAGCGGATCTGCCCGTGGCAGTTGAGGTCGTAGGCCGGGTAGACCGAGTCGTTGTCCGGCTCGCCGCCCGGCGCGAACCCGAGGTTGGTCAGCTCCTGGCTGATCAACGACGCCTGGTTCGCCTCCCCGTTGCCGTTGAGCACCCGCACCCGGATGTCCTGCGGTGGCGCCGGGCTGGTCTGGTCCAGCGCGGTGCGGCCGAGCATCTGCCCCACCGGAACCTGCTGCTCGCCGGGTGGTGATGCGGCGGTCGGCGGCCCGGGCATGTTGCACCGGGTCGCGGTCTCAGTGGTCTCGGCGGTCTCGAACACCCGGGTCCACACGAAGCCGGACAGCACCACGAGCAGCCCCAGCACCAGCAGGGCGGGCAGTGGCCGGCGTCGCCGGTATCGCGGACCCTGACGGCCCCACCGTGAACTCGCGGCAGACACGTCCTGCCACCCTCCTTGCCGTTGCCGTGACCGGATCGGACGTTCGCCGATCAGCCTATGCGTTAGCGGTTCGTTCCGCGCCGCCGGACGGCCTCTCGTGTCGTGCCCTGCGGACGGCGGTGCGGGTGCCCAGGTGAGCCGCGCGGAGATGCCGACCGCACGGTGGTGCTACACACGCCACACCTATGGGTGACCTGGTGCGTCTTTTGCGTTGCGATGGGCTACCCTCTCGGCGCCTCGGGCAGTGACGGCGAGCGGGAACGGCTCGGTTCGGGGGTACTTGGGGCGCAGCAGCGAGATCACCGTCACGCAAGCCCTCGGGCACAAATGAGGGCCCTGGAACGTTTACCAGCGGCACACCATTGCAGTCTCCACTATCGCAGGGGTGAATCACGATGGCGACCGACTACGACGCTCCGCGCCGCAGCGAGTCCGAGGAAATGACCGAGGACTCGCTGGAAGAACTCAAGGCGCGGCGCAACGACGCGCAATCCGGCGTCGTCGACGCCGATGAATCGGAGATCGCGGAGAACTTCGAGCTGCCGGGCGCCGACCTGTCCGGTGAGGAGATGACCGTCAAGGTCCTGCCCAAGCAGGCCGACGAGTTCACCTGCGCCAGCTGCTTCCTGGTGCACCACCGCAGCAGGCTGGCCGAGGAGCGCAACGGCGGGCTGATCTGCCGCGACTGCGCTGCTTGAGCCGGGCGCGGCGGACGCCGGGCGCGCCGGATCCGGCTAGCAGGCGCCGTCGTCGGTCCGGCCGCGGGCGGGCTCGGCGACGCGCGAGCATGGAGCCGGGGAAGCAAGTGCGGACGCGGACGGGATCGGCCGGGGCTCGTCCCGACGGCCGAACACGAACCTGGGCACACGCAGGGGGCGTGGGCCCAGGTTCGTCGTATCTGCGGGTGCTTTCGGTTACCGCGCTCGCCCGGTGAAAACAACCGGGACCCAATTCGGCGAGGGGAATCCCTTTCCCGGCAAATTTGTTCAGCGGCGCAGCGCGGCGGCCAAACGTTCCGGTCGCCTGCTGCTGATGACCCAGTACGGCGTCGGGTCATCAGGGTCGTCGAGCCACACCCGAACCGAGGATTTCACCCAGGGCCGGTGCACCACGAAAGCGGCCGGGTCCAGTTCCGGGCCGAGCGCGAGCCGCTTGTCCGCGGCGGGCACCACCTCCGCCCCTTCGATGAACCGCAGCGGCAGGTGCGCATCGCCGACCCAGAGCTCCCCGCCGGAGATCTCGACCCTGGTGCGGCCCAGCCACAGCGGCACCGCGATCGCGGCCGGGATCAGCACCACGTAGGGCAGCCACGCCCGCACGCCCGGGTGTCCCATGTGCACCTCTGCGGCCAGCAGCACGGCGATGATCAGCGGTAGCGGCCAGGTCCACCAGGACGCGAACAGCCGCTCCCGGTACTCCGCCGGCTCGCCGCCGCTGCCCCGCTCGGCGTTTCCCCGTTCGGTGCTCCCCGCCTCGGCATTTCCACCCTCGGGATTCCCCTGACCGGGGGTGTCCTGGCGGGGGGTGGCTGCTTCTGCGCTTTCCGACACGCCTCCAGGGTAGTCTCGCGGCCCGTGCCGAACGTGAAGGTCCTGTTGACCCGTCTCGACCCCGATCTCCCGCCGCCGTCCTACGCCCGCTCCGGTGATGCCGGGGCGGATCTGGTGACGACCAGCGACGTGCTGCTGCAGCCCGGTGAGCGCGCGCTCGTCGGCACCGGTGTCGCGCTGGCGCTGCCGGAGGGCTACGCCGGTTTCGTGCATCCGCGCTCCGGGCTCGCCGCGCGGGCCGGGCTCGGCGTGGTGAACGCGCCGGGGACGGTGGATGCGGGATACCGGGGTGAGATCCGGGTATGCCTGATCAATCATGACCGCGCGGAGCCGCTGTCGCTGCGCCGCGGCGACCGCATCGCGCAACTCGTCGTGCAGCGCGTGGAGCACGCGGTGTTCGAGGAGGTCGACGAGCTGCCCGAGTCGCAGCGGGGTGCCGGTGGCCACGGGTCCACCGGTGGCCACGAGGTGCTGACGGCCCCGGCAGGGGCCGAACACAGGACGGAGGTCTGAGGGGATGTTCGGATTGGGCCGCCGCGGGCGAGGCCCGCAGGCCGAGGACGCCGCGCAGCCCGGGGAAGCCGACGGGTACGAGTTCGGTGCCGGTGCCGAGTCGGGCATCGGGCCGTACGACCTCACCGAACTGCCGGATTCCGATTCGGTGCAGCGGCTCGACCTGGGATCGGTCCGGCTACCGGTGCCGGAGGGCAGTCAGCTGCAGGTCGAAGTCGACCCCACCGGGCCGGTGCGCGCGGTGCACCTGGTGACCCAGGTGGGCCGGTTGACGGTGAGCGCGTTCGCCGCACCGCGCAGCGCCGGGCTCTGGCCCGAGGTCCGCATGGAACTGGCCGACCAGTTGCGCAAGGACGGCGCGAAGGTCGGGCAGCAGGACGGCGAGTGGGGACCGGAGCTGATCGCCGACTCGCAGCAGGCCGTGCTGCGGTTCGTCGGGGTGGACGGGCCGCGCTGGATGGTGCGGGGCGTCGCCGCCGGGCCCGCCGAGCACGCCGAAGCGTGCACGAAGCTGCTGTACTCGGTGCTCGACGACACCGTCGTCGTTCGCGGTGAGGACCCGTTGCCGGTGCGCACGCCGCTGCCGATCGAGCTGCCGGACAGCATCGCGCGGCACATCCAGCAGGCCCAGGGCGGCCAGCAAGAGGCCTGATCGGTCACGGCCGGAAGCTCCTGGCGGAGCTCCGCGCGCTCGTTGCGAGCGCCGGTGGGGATCTCGATCGAGTGATCAATTTCCAAATGCCGCCAGGGTGGCGACCGGCCGCCGCGCGCGGGCTACGCTGGTGTTCGGGCGCAGCCCGGCGGAACCCCCGGCGAGACCGGAACCCCCGGCGAAACCGGAGCCTGCTGCGAAACCGGAGCCCGCCGAACGATTCGCGGATCGGTGGCGGGTTCCGCGCGGACCCGGACCGGCCCGGCAAGATCCAACCCTTCGAAGTCGAGTGCCCAGGCGCACGGGAGCGCTAGCGATGAGCAACACCGGGGGCGGCTACTGGCGCCGCCTCGTACGCCGGTTGACCAGCGATGTCGCCGAGCTCGACGCCGACGACCTCTCGGAGCGCTCGCAGGCGAGCGGGGCCCAGCGGGCCTGCGACTGCGAGTGCGGGCAGGAAGCCGTGGTGCTGGGCAGGCTGCGCAGCGTCGACATGTCGCCGAAGGCTTCGGCTCCGACGCTGGAGGCCGAACTCTTCGACGGCACCGAGGGCGTCACGCTCGTCTGGCTCGGCCGCCGCCGGATCACCGGCATCGAACCCGGCCGCACCATCAAGGCCCGCGGCCGCATCGCGGTCCGCGACGGCCGCAAAGTGCTTTACAACCCCTACTACGAGTTGCAGAACACCGCATGAGCGAACGCGACATCCCGGACCCGGACGCACGGCCCGACACGCCCGAATCCGCTCCGGAAGCATCCGGCACGGCGTCCGCGGGCGGGACGGCCGCGCCGGAGCAGACCTTGCTGGAGCAGATGGGCGGGGTCGCCGGCCTCGCCTACTCGGCGGTGCCCATCGTGGTGTTCGTCGTGGTCAACGCGTTGACCGGGCTGATGCCCGCGATCTGGTCGGCGATCGGGGTGGCGGTGGCCATCGCGGTGTACCGCCTGGTGCGCAGGGAGCCGCTGCAGCCGGCGATCTCCGGTCTGCTCGGGGTCGCGGTGTGCTCCTACATCGCTTACCGCTCCGGTGATGCCAAGGGCTTCTTCCTGCTCGGGATCTACACGAGCCTGGTCTACGGCGGCGCGTTCCTGGTGTCGGTGCTGGTGCGCTGGCCGCTGGTCGGGGTGGCGTGGTCGCTGCTCAACGGGCTCGGCATGGATTGGCGCAACCAGCGGCGGGCGATGACGGGCTACGACCTGGCGACGATGGCGTGGGTCGTGGTGTTCGGCGCGAAGTACATCGTCCAGCAGTGGCTCTACAACGAGGACGCGACGGGATGGCTGGCGTTCGCCCGGATCGCGATGGGCTATCCGCTGACCGGACTGGCGCTGATCGTGACGGTGTGGGCGGTGCGCCGCGCGGGCAAGGTCGCGCAGGAAGTGGCGGAGCAGGAGGCGGCCGCCGACCGGGCTGCGTACGCGCGCTACGCGGGTGGCTCGATCGCGCCTGAGACGGGCGGTTCCGGCGCGGCGCAGTGATCGCCGGGATGATGACCCGCACGACCTGAGTTCCGCGGTCGTGGGCGCGCGGCGACGCCGTCGTCAAGATCGCGGTGCGGTCAGTTCTGCAAGCCCTCGCCGACGTGCACCGCGTCCCGGATCTTGTGCTCCACGTCCGCGGTTGCCACGAACAGCATCTCGTCCCCGGCTTCCACCGGGTCGTCCGGCTGCGGGACGATCACCCGCCCGCCGCGCAGGATCGTCACCAGCGCGGCGTCCGAGGGCAGTGCCAGGTCCCGCACGCGGCGGCCTGCCAGCGGCGTGCTGTCCGGCAGCGTGATCTCCACCAGGTTCGCCTGGCCCTGCCGCAGGGTCATCAGCCGCACCAGGTCGCCGACGTTGACCGCTTCCTCGACCATCGCCGCGAGCATCCGCGGCGTGGAAACCGCGACGTCCACGCCCCAGGCCTCGGTGAACAGCCACTCGTTGCGCGGGTCGTTGACCCGGGCGACCACGCGGCGGACCGCGAACTCGGTCTTGGCCAGCAGCGAGACCACGAGGTTGACCTTGTCGTCGCCGGTGGCGGCGATGACCACGTCGCAGGACTGCAGCCCGGACTCCTCCAGCGAGGCCAGTTCGCAGGCGTCGGCGAGCACCCACTCCGCGTCCGGGATGTCCCGCGGCAGGTAGTTGCGGGAGCTGCGTTCGAGCAGCATCACCCGGTGGTCGCCTTCGAGCAGCTCGCGGGCGATGGACTGGCCGACCGCGCCCGCGCCTGCGATCGCGATGCGCATCAGTGGCCCTCCTCGTCGGGTGCGCGCAGTGCGGCGGCGGTGACGTCGGTGACGGTCCCGGACAGCGCCGCGACGTAGATCGTGTCGTCGGCCTGGATGACCGTGCGCGGCTCCGGCAGCACGCCGTTGCTGAAGCGCATGACGAATGCCACGCGAGCGCCGATGGTGTTCTCCAGCTCCGGGATCCGGTGGCCCACCCAGTCTTCGTGCAGCGGTAGTTGCAGCACCGCGACCGTGCCGGACGGTTCGCGCCACGCCGTGGCCACGCCCTCCGGCAGCAGCATCCGCAGGAACCGGTCGGTCGTCCACGGCACGGTGGCCACGGTGGGGATGCCCAGGCGCTGGTAGACCTCGGCGCGCTTGGGGTCGTAGATGCGGGCCACGACGTGCTCCACGCCGAAGGTCTCCCGCGCCACCCGGGCGGCCACGATGTTGGAGTTGTCGCCGTTGGAGACCGCGGCGAACGCCGCCGCCCCCTCGATGCCCGCCTCGATCAGCACGTCCCGGTCGAAACCGTTGCCGGTGACCTGCAAGCCGGTGAAGTCCTTGCCCAGCCGGTGGAACGACTGGTCGTCCTTGTCCACCACCGCGACGGTGTGGTCGAGCCGCTGCAGGGCCGTGGCCAGGGAAGACCCGACCCGGCCGCAGCCCAGGATCACGACGTGCACGGCCTGTCTCCTTGTCCTGCTCGTGCGGCACGACGTGCCGCCGCGTCGCGCCTGCGTGACGGTACCCCGGCAGGAAAGGGCGCGGTGTCCCGCGCACGCCGCGGCCGGGACCGCCGCTTTCGGCGGATGCACCGTATCCGAGCGCACGCCGCGGTGGTGCCGGGGCCGCGCCCGCGGGCGCACGGGCGCGGCAACGTGCGAAAAGCGAGCGCTTACGCTCATGGCCGTGTTCAAGCTCGCGACCGCGACGAAACGCCTGCTGGTGGGGCAACCGTTCCGCAGCGACCGGTTGTCGCACACGCTGCTGCCCAAGCGGCTGGCGCTGCCGGTGTTCGCCTCCGACGCGATGTCGTCGGTGGCCTACGCGCCGGAGGAACTGTTCCTGGTGCTGTCGGTGGCGGGACTGTCGGCCTACGCGCTGACGCCGTGGTTGGGTGCGCTGGTCGCGCTGGTGATGCTCACCGTGGTGGCCAGCTACCGGCAGAACGTGCGCGCCTACCCGTCCGGTGGCGGGGACTACGAGGTCGCCACCAAGAACCTGGGGCGGCGCGCGGGATTGACGGTGGGCAGCGCGCTGCTGGTGGACTACGTGCTCACGGTCGCCGTGTCGATCTCGTCGGCGGCCGCGAACATCGGTGCGCTGATCCCGTTCGTGGGCACGCACAAGGTGTGGTTCGCGGTGGCCGCGATCGTCGTGCTGACCGCGATCAACCTGCGCGGGCTGCGCGAGTCCGGGGGATTTCTGGCGGTGCCGGTGTACGCCTTCCTGCTCGGCGTGCTCGGCATGATCGCGTTCGGGCTGTTCCGCGCGCTCGTGCTCGGCCACGAGATGCGCGCCGAGAGCGCTTCGGTGCAGATCGCCCCGGACGAGACGCAGGTGGCCGGGCTGGCGTTCGTGTTCCTGGTGATGCGGGCGTTCTCGCAGGGTGCCGCGGCGCTGACCGGCGTGGAAGCGATCAGCAACGGGGTGCCCGCGTTCCGCAAGCCGAAGTCCCGGAACGCGGCGACGACGCTGCTGATGATGGGCGCGCTCTCGGTCATCATGCTGATGGGGCTGATCTCCCTGGCGCAGTACACCGGGGTGCGCATCGCGGAGGACCCGGTGCACCAGATCATCGGCGCACCGCCCGGCTACGTGCAGCAGACGATGATCGCCCAGATCGCCGCCGCGGTGTTCAACGTCTTCCCGCCCGGCGTCTACTACGTCACCGCCTGCACCGCGATCATCCTGGTGCTGGCGGCGAACACCGCGTTCAACGGCTTCCCCGTGCTGGGGTCGATCCTGGCGCAGGACCGCTACTTGCCGCGGCAGTTCCACACCCGCGGCGACCGGCTGGCGTTCTCCAACGGCATCGTGTTCCTGGCGGTGTTCGCGGCGGTGCTGGTGATGGCCTTCGACGCCGAGGTCACCCAGCTCGTGCAGCTCTACGTGGTGGGCGTGTTCGTGTCGTTCACGGTGAGCCAGACCGGGATGGTGCGGCACTGGAACCGGTTGCTGCGCACGGAGGAGGACGTCTCGCAGCGGCGGCGGATGCGCCGCTCGCAGGCGATCAACGCCTTCGGGCTGGTGATGACCGGCTCGGTGCTGGTGATCGTGCTGGCCACGAAGCTGGCCAAGGGCGCGTGGATCGCACTGGCGGCGATGGCGGCGATCTACCTGCTGATGACCGCGATCCGGCGGCACTACGACTCGGTGCAGGAGGAGCTGGCCCAGTACGACGAGCCGGCCGTGCTGCCGTCGCGGAACTACGCACTGGTGCTGGTGTCCCAGGTGCACCTGCCGACGCTGCGCGCGTTGGCCTACGCGCGGGCGACCCGCCCGGACACGCTGGAGGCGATCACGGTCAACGTGGACGACGCGGGCACCAGGGAACTCACCTCCGCCTGGGAGTCGAAGGACCTGCCGGTGCCGTTGAAGGTCATCGAGTCGCCGTATCGCGAGGTGACCCGGCCGCTGATCGAATACGTCAAGCGGATCCGCCGCAACAGCCCCCGCGACGTGGTCACCGTGTTCATCCCGGAGTACGTCGTCGGACACTGGTGGGAGCAGCTGCTGCACAACCAGAGCGCGCTGCGGCTCAAGGGCCGGTTGCTGTTCGAGCCGGGCGTGATGGTGACCAGCGTGCCGTGGCAGCTCGCGTCGTCGACGCGGGCCAAGCAGCGCGCCAAGCAACGGGTGATGCCGGGCGCGCTGCGGCGCGGCCTGGGTGAGACGAAGGGGAACGAACGCCGGTGACCGGCAAACTCGACTGGACCGGCAAGCGTCTGAAACTCGACGTGGGACCGGTCGCCCACGGCGGGCACTGCGTGGCCCGCCACGAAGGCCGGGTGGTGTTCGTGCGGCACGCGCTACCCGGTGAGGTGGTGCTGGCGGAGGTCACCGAGGACCCCGGCAAGGGGTTCTGCCGGGCCGACGCGGTGGAGGTGTTCACCGCGGCCGAGGGCCGGGTGCAGCCGCCCTGCCCGCTGGCGGACATGTCGCGGGGCCGGGACCGCTGCGGCGGCTGCGACTGGCAGCACGCGGATCCGGTCACGCAGCGCGAGCTGAAGGCGGCGGTGGTCCGCGAGCAGCTGCAGCGCATCGCCGGTCTGGATCGCGAGGTCGTGGTCCGGGAACTGCCGGGCGGAGGCCGACATGGACTCGACGTACTTGCGCTGGCCTTCGGCATAGATCGTGTCAATCTCCAGA
>NZ_JAFRFW010000456.1:0-1583 GCF_017434145.1 Saccharopolyspora sp.
GTTCGGTCGCGGCGGTGAGCTCGCGCAGCCCGGCGACGCCGAGCGCGGGCGCGGCTTCGGGTTTGGTCGGCGTGCCGAACACCGGGCCGATGCCGAGGTAGTCGACGGTGCCGGGCGGGAACGCGGCGGTCTCGGCGAGTTCCGCGGCGTCCGAGACCGACCAGCCGATCAGCAGCTCCGGCGCGATCCGCCGGGCCCGCTCCGGCGGCACGTCGCTCTGTCCCAAGTGGACGCCGTCGGCGCCTGCCGCGAGCGCCACGTCGAGCCGGTCGTCGACCAGCAGCGGGACCGCCGGGAACTCGGCGAGTTCGGCGCGCACCGCGGTGACCAGCTCGCACAGCTGCCTGCCGGTGGCGCGCGGATCGCGGACCTGAACAACCGTCGCGCCACCGGCCACGGCTTCGCGCACCGTCCGCGGCACCCCTCTGGCACCGCACAGTTCGGTGTCGGTGACCAGGTACACGGACAGGTCGAGCCGCCCGGCGGCTTGCGGTGCATCGGCGCGAGTTGTCACGGCGGTGACGTCCCTCCGCTAGTTCGAACTAGGTCAGGTTCGACGGGTTTGCTCTCAGCCCTGGTGGGCACCCCGCGTCACTGCTCTCAAGCTAGCAAGCACGGTCAACCTGGCGAAGCGCCGTGCCGCGGAGGGTTCCGCCGGACGGCTCGACCCCGCTGTCGCATCGGTGATAATGATCACCATGTGAAACAGGATGTAGCTGATCACCTTGGGTCGAACGGACCACGACCGGCACCACCGCCCGGCCGGAACAGATGATCCGGAACGGTGCATCCGTTGCGGGACGGCTCGCATTGGCACCGCACCGGTTGCCACGCGGATGCAACCCGGCGGCTGAGCGCACCGTCTAAGGTTCGAGATCGGCCACAGGCCGCGGCAGGACGGCGCAGCGTCCGAGGAGATGTGGGGGTGGGAGCGGTGTTCCCCGATCGCGAGCACGTGTGGTGGATCGTCGGCGCAGGCGAACGCGTCCGGCACGCGATCACGGTGCGCCCGGGGGCGAGACCGGCCGGGGACCCGGTGGTCGCGCTGTGCGCGACGACGATCAAGCTCCCGCACGAGACCTGGCCCGCCAGCAAGGAGCCCAGCAGCCGCCGGATCACCGAGCGCTGCCCGGATTGCGAGCAGCGCGTCGACGAGGAACTGGCGCGCGACGACGAGCTGATGATCACCAACTGGGATTCCTGAGCGCGCTGCCGTTGAACGTCGGACGTCGTCTCGCAGTGGGGATCTCCACCTGACGCAGCGCCGCCGCGACCCCGCGCGGTGCCGACGGCGCGATCGAACTCACACCGGGCAGCCCTGATCACCTAGTGAGGCGACCCTGTGCGGCGGATTAAGGTTGGGGCAATGGAGACCACAACCGACTCCCCCCAGTTCGCCCGGTCCCGCCGCACTTCCCGGCCGGACCCGGCGCAGGTCTGGGCACCGCTGGCCGGTCTCGCCGACGCCGCGGCGCAGGCCGGGACGTCCGGGGCGGTGGCCATCACCCGCGGATTCGACCGCAACAGCAGGCAGCGCGCGAAGGCGCTGCGCGAAGCGGCCCGGGTGCTCAAGAAGGGCGGCA
>NZ_JAFRFW010000457.1:0-2069 GCF_017434145.1 Saccharopolyspora sp.
CTCCTGCTCGCGGTCCGGTTTGGCGTTGCTGACGACGAGCATCAGGTGTTCGGCCATCGTGGACTCCTCCGCCCTGCGGGTCGACTGCGACCAGCAAAGCAGAACCCTGATTACCATTGCAATGGTCACTGCTCGACCGAGTCGAGCACGAACCGTGCCCGCTCGGCAACCGGCAGGCGCGGCAGTTCCACCAGCTCGTAGCCGTGCTCGGCGTAGGCATCGGCGACCGCCTCGCAGGTCCGCTCGGCCAGTTCGGCCGGTTGCTTGCGCTCGTCGTCGGTGCGGTATATCGCCGGCCACGGCGGGGCGAGGAAAACCCTTGCGGCATAGCGGAATTCTCGCGCCGCGGCGTGCACGTGCGCGGGCACGGCAAGTCCTTCGACGCGCAGGTAGCCGATGATGTCGGGCAATCCGCGGTCGAAGAACGTGATTCCGGTTGCCATGCGGTGGGAACGCATTTCCCAGCACAGCATCAACTCGGCGAACAACTCCCGATCACGCCACGGCAGTCCGGGGCCGCCGAGAGCGGCCTGGTCCCGGATGATGCCGCGACCGGCCTCGGCCGAGCATGCATGACCGGCCGCGGCGAGCGCGTCGAGCAGCGTGGTCTTGCCGGCTCCCGGCCCGCCGGTGACGACGATCCGGGTGGGTGGTGCGCACACGTGTACTCCGTATTTCTTGCTGTCAGGGGAAAATTCGCAGCGGTAGCTGGGCGCGGCAGGCGGAGATCCGGGTTTCGCGGCAGGATCGCGTCGTTGACTTCGAGCGAACTGAAAGTTCTAGCGTCGTCGGCGGTGGGCACCGGGTCGCCGCGGACTCGATCCGCCCTGTCCGGGCGGTCCGGTGCCCACCGGCGGGCGGCCGGCCGGCCACCCGTTCCGCACCTGGCCGAGGAGCGACATGGAGCGAACTATCCCGCCTGAGCAGTTCGATCGCGGCTACGCCGAGGGCGATCCGCCCTGGGTGATCGGCGAACCACAGCCCGTCGTGGCCGAACTGGCGCGCTCCGGCGCGTTCGGCGGCACCATACTCGACGCCGGTTGCGGGACGGGAGAGCACGCGATACATCTCGCGCTGCTCGGCTACGAAGTGGTCGGCGTCGACACGGCGGCGAACGCGCTGGAGCGGGCGCGGGCGAAGGCGGCCGAAGCGGGCTGCACGCCGCGCTTCGAGCTCGCGAACGCACTGGAACTGCCGCCGGAGCCGCGTTTCGACACCGTCGTCGACAGCGCCCTGTTCCACGTTTTCGGGCCGGCGGATCAGCGTCGGTACGCGCGGTCGCTGCACCGGGTCTGCCTGCCGGGCGCTGTTGCCCACGTGCTCGCGCTGGGCGAGGCCAATGCGGAATTCGGTCCGAGCGTGCGCCAGGACGAGATCCGCGATGCGTTCGCCGATGGCTGGGATGTGGACTACGTGCAGCCGAGCCGCTACGCCGGAATCGCCTACGGGGAACCGGCCCGCGTGATGGGTGTCCGCGACGGGGACCGCATCGAAGTCCCGGCATGGCTGGCGCGCTTCCGGAAGCGCTGAGCCGTTCCGGGCCGCCCCGTTCTGTCCACTGAGGACTAAACGGTGCGCCGCGCCGGTGCGCGACCGCGGGAGGCGTTGACACGGGGGATGCCGGTTTCTAATGTCATCTACATAAGAAACCGGCATCTACATATGAAGATGAGTGGTCATGACCGCGACTTCGGATCCGCCTCCCGACACCGCCCGCTTCGTCGCGCATCTCGACGCGCGGATGCGCGCCGGGGTGCTCTGCTTCCCGCTGACCCCCTTCACCGCCGACGGCGAACTCGACCTCGGCGCCTTCCGGGAGTACTTCGCGGGCCAGCTCGAAGCCGACCCCGCAGCGGCCTTCGTGGCCTGCGGCACCGGTGAGTTCTTCTCGCTGACCCTCGACGAGTACTCCGCGCTGCTGCGCACCGCGGTCGAGGTCGCCGACGGCCGGGTGCCGGTGCTGGCCGGTGTCGGCTACGGCTGGGCGCTGGCGCGGCAGTTCGCCGAGCGTGCTGTCGACGCGGGCGCCGACGGCGGTCTGCTGATGCCGCACTACCTGGTCAAAGCCC
>NZ_JAFRFW010000458.1:0-4928 GCF_017434145.1 Saccharopolyspora sp.
GCAGGACGGGCCAGCTGAGCCATTGGGGCATCGCGGACCTCCTCGTGCGGCGGGCTTCGGCTCCCACCCGGTACCCGCGATGCGATCACTTGAAACGGGGCGGGGCAAATCTTTCGCCCCGCCCCGGATCCGCGAACTCGCGATCAGGTGTTCTGCGCCTGCGCCTCCTGCTGCTCGGGCTGCGCCTGCGGCTCGGCCGAGCCGGTCGTGCGCGGCAGCCACACCCAGGCGACCACCGCGGCCAGCAGAATGAGCCCGGCACCGGCCAGGTTCGCCACGTGCATCCCGCTCATCCACGAGGTCAGCACCTGCTGGGCGAACCCGGCGCCCTGCGGGCCGAGCTGGGCGGCGGCCATCAGCCCGCCGGGCAGCGACTCCTTGGCCATCCCGGCAAGCTGCTCCGGCAGCTGCTGCACCGCCGGGTCCAGGTAGCCCGCGTAGGCGCTGCCCAGCACGCTGCCGAGCACCGCGACGCCGAGCGAAGCACCGACCTCCCGGGTGACGTCGTTGGTGGCCGAGCCCATCCCGGCCCGCTCGCGCGGCACGTTGGCCATCAGCTGGTCGGTGGCCGGTGCCATCGCCAGCGACATGCCGCCCGAGGTCAGCGCCAGCGGGAGCAGGAAGTGCAGGTAGCCGGAGTCGGCGGTCAGCGTGCTCAGACCGGCCATGCCCGCCGCGGCCAGCACCAGCCCGGACGCGATGGTCGCGCGCGGCCCGAACCGCCCGACGATGCCCGCGACCTGCGGGGCGATCAGCACCATCATCACCGACATCGGCAGCATCGCCACCGACGAGCCCAGCGGCGAGTAGCCGAAGACCAGGATCAGCGTCTGGCTCAGCGAGAAGAACACGCCGATCATCGCGAAGAACACCAGCGTCAGCGCGACCGCCGAGGCCGCGAACCCGCGGTTGCGGAACAGGCCCACGTCCAGCATCGGGTCCTTCGCGCGCCGCTCCCAGAGCACGAACAGCGCCACCACGACCAGCCCGATCGCCACCAGGATCCAGGTGCGCGCCGCGGTCCAGCCGACGTGCTGGGCGTCGATCAGGGCATAGACGACCAGGGTGATGCCGACGGTGGACAGCACCGCGCCGAGGATGTCGATGCCGCCGTGTCCGCCTTCGCTGGTGTCGGCAGCGGAAGCCTGCTGCGGCACGTAGCGGATGCTCGCCAGCACGCCGACGATCACGACCGGGATGTTGATCGCGAACACCGCGTGCCAGGAGAAGTACTCCAGCAGCAGTCCGGCCAGCACGGGCCCGAGCGAAGTGCCCGCGCCGGAGACCGCGGCCCAGATGCCGACCGCCCTGGTCCGCTCGGCGCTGGGGAACACGCTGGTCAGGATGGACAGCGTCACCGGCATGATCATCGCGCCGCCGAGGCCGAGCAGCCCGCGCGCGGCGATCAGCTCCGCGTTCGAGTCCACCAGCGCCCACACGTAGGCCGAGACCACCCCGAACAGCACCAGCCCGGCCTGCAGCATCGCCTTGCGCCCGTAGCGGTCGGCGATCGTCGAGGTGGTGAACAGCAAGCCCGCGAACACCAGCGCGTAGGCGTTGCTGAACCACTGCTGGTCCGACAGCGAGGAACCGAGTTCCTGCGACAGGAACGGCAGCGCGACGCCGAGCGAGGTGTTGGCCAGCATCGTCGCCGACAGCGCCAGGCACAGCACCACCAGCGTCGCCCAGCGGCGGCGGTAGACCGGTAGCGCGATGCCCTCGGCCGCGGCGCGGCGTTCACCTTCCGTGCGGGGCTGGCCTTCAGCGTGCGGCAGGCCGCCACCCGCAGCTTTCTCGGTGTCCGACACCGCGTCTCCTCACTTCCCCGTCGTGCGCATCCACCCACCAGGTTATGTCAGCACTGCCAATTGTCACTCGTGACACCTGCCACCGTTGACGTTCCGGTGCGCTGCGACGAACCTGGAGCGCATGACCGCCGCTACCGTGCGTGGGGACTCCGGGCCCCGGGGAACCGGGGCCGCTTCCGGCGGCCGTCCGGATGAACCGACGGACCGCAGGCGGCGGCGCCCCGCGCGGACCCGGGCGAGCATCGAGGAAGCCGCGTTGAAGCTGTTCACCGAGCAGGGCTTCGACGCCACCACGGTCGAGCAGATCGCCGAGGCCGCCGACGTCGCGCCGCGCACGTTCTTCCGCCACTTCCCCAGCAAGGACGCCGTGCTGTTCGGCGACACCACGCACGAAACCGAACGGATGCGGCAGGTGCTGCATTCCCGGCCGGTCGGCGAGCATCCGATGCGATCGCTGACCGCGGTGCTGCTGGACACCGCAGAGCGGGTGGAGCTGGACCGCCAGCAGCACCTGCTGCGCGCGCGGCTGCTGGAGTCGCTGGAAGCGACCGGGGACTACGAGTTCCACATGCTGCACCGGCGGTGGGTGCACGACGTCGTCGACGAGCTGATCCAGCACTGCGATGCGGCGGACGGCGCCGATCCGCGGCTCTACACCTGGGCGATCGTGCTGATGAGCTGCTTCGGCTCGGCGATGCGGACGTGGCTGGCGCGCACCGACGGCGCGCCGCTGCGCGAGGTGTTCACCGCGCTGCTCGACGAAACCGCGTCCGGGCTGGGCGGAGCGGCCGAACTCGCGGGCGGATGAGTGCGCGGGAGCCGCAAGAACGCGGCGGCTGAGCCCGGCGGCCGCCGGGACGCTTCCCGCCGGATGGTCGCCGACCGGGACTGGTCTGCCGGGAATGCCGCCGAGTTGCCCGGGCCGGGCCATCGGCGGCTGAAACGGCGGGAGAACGCCAACCGCCGGCTCGACCCGCCGCTCAGCGCACGGTGATGAGGTGTTCCTCCCGCGGGGCGAGCTCACCGATGACCGGTGCGCCCGGGACCTCTCCGGCCACCAGCAAGCCCCCGGAGGTCTGCGCGTCGGCCAGCAGCAGCGCCTCGTCCTCGGAGATCGCCGAGAGGTCGGCGTGCGGCCGCACCCAGTCCAGGTTGCGCTTCGTGCCGCCGCTGACGAAGCCGTCCCGCAACGCCTCCCTAGCTCCGTCCAGATAGGACACCGCTGCCGGATCGAGGTGCGCGGACACCCCGCTGGCGCGGGCAAGTTTGAGCAGGTGACCGAGCAGGCCGAAACCGGTCACGTCGGTGGCGCACCCGATCCCGGCCCGCACCGCAGCGTCGGCGGCGCCCGCGTTGAGCTCGGTCATCGCCGCCACCGCCTGCGGGAAGACCTCGCCGGTGGCCTTGTGCCGGGTGTTGAGCACCCCGATGCCCAGCGGCTTGGTCAGCGACAGCGGCAGGCCGGCGCGCCCGGAATCGTTGCGCAGCAAGGAATCCGGCGAGCCGATGCCGGTGACGGCCATGCCGTACTTCGGTTCCGGATCGTCCACGCTGTGCCCGCCCGCGACCGGGCAGGCCGCCTGCCTGCCGACGTCCATCCCGCCGCGCAGCACCTCGCCGGCCAGTTCCACCGGCAGCAGCTCGCGCGGCCAGCACAGCAGGTTCACCGCCACGACCGGCCGTCCGCCCATTGCGTACACATCGGACAGTGCGTTGGCCGCGGCGATCCGGCCCCAGTCGTAGGCGTCGTCCACGACCGGGGTGAAGAAGTCCGCGGTGCTGATCACCGCGCTGCCACCGTCCAGGCGCACCGCGGCCGCGTCGTCGCCGTCGTCGAGCCCGACGATCAGCTCGCCGCCGGTGCTGCCGTGCAGGCCCGCGACCATGGATTCCAGTTCACCCGGCGGGATTTTGCACGCGCAGCCCCCTCCGTGCGCGTACTGGGTCAGGCGGTGGGCGGAATTCGTCCGAAGCTCGGTCACCCCTGCGAGCGTAGGTCACCGAGCAATGACCGGCCGCCCGCGCGGCGCGGCATCCCCGGTGCGTAATGTTGTTCCGCGCCGTGCGGCGAGGGAGGCGTATGGGTGCCTGGTGGCCCCCGCGGTCTTCAAAACCGACGTGGCCGAGCACCTCGGCCAGGCGGGTTCGATTCCCGTCCGCCTCCGCCGGCCGGTCGAGGCGCACGCCTCGCGGTTCATCGGTGACGTGCGAGGTTCCCGAGCACGAGTTCGGTGAACTCCTCGGTCGTCGCGTTGCCACCGAGGTCCGGGGTGCGCGCGTCGTTCGTGGCCAGCGCGGTGGTGAAGGCGTCCGACACTTCCGCAGCCGCTTCCGGATGGCCGAGGTGGTCGAGCATCATCGCGGCCGACCAGATGGCGCCGAGCGGGTTCGCGATTCCCCGCCCGGCGATGTCCGGGGCGGAACCGTGCACCGGTTCGAACATGGACGGGAAGTTGCGGTCGGGGTCGAGGTTCGCGGCGGGAGCGATGCCGATGCTGCCCGACACCGCGGCGGCGAGGTCGCTGAGGATGTCCCCGAACAGGTTCGATCCGACGATGACGTCGAACCGGGCCGGGTCGAGAACGACCTTGGCGACAAGGGCGTCGATGTGCTCCTGGCGCCACGTCACGCCCGGGTGCCGGGCGCCGACTTCCTCGGCGATCTCGTCCCAGAACGGCATCGTGTGGACGATGCCGTTCGACTTCGTCGCCGAGACCAGGTGTCCGCGCCGCTGCTGAGCGGCGTCGAAGGCGTACTGCAGGATGCGCTCGGTGCCCGCTCTGGTGAAGACCGCTTCCTGCACGGCCATCTCCTCGGGGAAGCCCCGGTTCAGCCGGCCTCCGATCTCGGAGTACTCGCCCTCGACGTTCTCCCGCACGACGACGAAGTCGACGTCGCTCGTCGCCTTGGCGACGGGGCTCGGCACGCCATCGAGGACCTTGATCGGCCGCAAGTTCACGTACTGCCGGAACCGGCGCCGGATGGGGATGAGAAGTCCCCACAGCGACACGTGGTCCGGCACCCCCGTCCAGCCGACGGCGCCGAGAAGGATCGCGTCGTGGTCGCGGATGCGGTCCAACCCGTCGGGCGGCATCATCGCGCCCTCGTCCAGGTACCGGC
>NZ_JAFRFW010000459.1:0-2750 GCF_017434145.1 Saccharopolyspora sp.
AGTCCAAGTCGTCCGTCGTCGGCGGGCTGGGCAGCGCCCCGCCGATCCACTCGGCGAAGGTCACCCCGCCCGGCACCCGCCAGTCCTCCCCGTCGCGGCGCAGGCACAGCAGCGCGGTGTCGAGCACCCGCCGCGCCCAATCCGCGGCCGGATCGGCGGTGGCCGGACCGGGCCGCATCCGCGGCGCGTCGGTGCGCAGCAGCGACCGGGTCCGCGCCGAGGCCCACCCGGTCGGCTCGCCGAACAGCCGGGGCGAGTTCGCGAAGGCCGCGATGAACACCGGGCCGAGCGCGTGCAACGCGGCCCAGCGCGCCGCCACCCGGTGCGGCTCGCCGGCGTCCACGCACACCTGCACGCCCGCGGTGCTGCACATCATCAGCCGCCCGCCGATCCCGATGCGGTCGAACGCGCACTCCATCGCCGCGTAGCGCGGCACGTTCAGCAGCCGGTGCGGAGTGCGCCAAGGATCGGTGCCCTGTTCCCCCAGAACCAGGTCGGCGCCGGCGAGCCTGCGGCGGACGTGCTCCGCGTCGGCGGCGACGGTGTCGAACAGGGAATGCATCGAATGCGCGGGAAGACTGGATACCTCGACCTGGCCACCGGGTTCGACGGTGAGCGCGGAACCGTTCGGCAACGGGCGCTGCGGGGAGTCCGGGACCAGGGAGTTGGGAGCGTGCGGGCCGAGTGCGCGGATCAGCGCGTCGGCGTCGAGTGGCCTGCGCGGATCGTCGGCGTGGTGGACGGTCCATTCGAGCTCGACGCCGAGCAGTCGCGGAGGCCCGTGCTTGAAGCACACCGACGCGACGTAGGCCTCGGCGTCGGCCCGTGTCCGGATGCGGGAGTTGGGAACCTCGGCGGACGGATGAGCGCCGGTCTGCGGGTCGATCGACACGGTCATGCAGGTCACCACCTGTAGTGGGTCGGCCACCGACGCTACCGGCGCCCATGCCCGGCCGCACCCGTCCGCTGCCGAGCGGGTTCCGGCCAGCGCGGCGATCGGCCACGAGGGGCGTTCGCGCGGTGTCGTGCGGACGTGCGATGTCCGTGCGCGATACTTCCGCACCGGGGTGCGGCTTGCCAACAATACGTACGTACTGATTGCATTCCGCACCACCGAGCTGCCACGATCAATGGATGCCCAGGGTCAGTCAGGATCACCTCCAGGCCAGGCGCCGCCAGATCCTCGACGGCGCCCGGAGCTGCTTCGCGCGGCACGGCTACGAGGGTGCCACGGTGCGCCGGCTGGAAGACGCCACCGCGCTGTCCCGTGGCGCGATCTTCCACCACTTCAAGGACAAGGAGTCGCTGTTCCTGGCGCTGGCCGAGGACGACGCCTCCCGGATGGCCGACGTCGTCGCCGAGCAGGGCCTGGTGCAGGTGATGCGCGATCTGCTCGCCGACCGCACCCCCGGCGGCGGGGCCGAGCCGGAGGCCGACTGGCTCGGCACCCGGCTGGAGGTGTCCCGGCGGCTGCGCACCGACACCGATTTCCGCACCCGGTGGGCGCAGCGCTCGGAGCAGCTCACCGCGGCCACCAAGGCCCGGCTGCAGTGGCAGCGCGACTCCGGCAACCTGCGCGACGACGTCGACGTCGACGTGCTCACCGCCTACCTGGAACTGGTGCTGGAAGGGCTGGTCTCGCACCTGGCGATGGGGCTGCCCGCCGACGACCTGGGGCCGGTGCTGGACGTGGTCGAGGAGAGCGTGCGGCGGCACCGGGCGCACTGAGCCGTAGCGAGCGGCTGGCGACCTCGATCGACGGGCCGGCTCGACCGTTCGGCCACCTCGGTCGACGGGCCACCCCGGCGCCGCCGCCTGCGGCAAGCGGGCCGTTGGTACCGCGCGCGGCGTAAGGTCGCACCGGGAGCGGACGGAAAGGAGCGCGCGCGGGCATGATCAGCGAGTGGTGGAACCGCTTCCTCGCCTCCGATCCCGCGTTGCGCCGGTTGCGCAACGCCGTGCGCGTCACGGCCGCCACCGGACTCACCCTGCTGGTGGTGCTACCGTTGCTGCTGCTGTGGCAGCAGCCCATTCCGGTCGGGATGGTCTCCGCGGTGGTGGCGATCAACTCCTGCACCGCGGTCAACGACGACACCGAGGCCGAGCGCAAGCTGACCACGCTGCTCATGCCGATCCCCGCGATGATCTCGCTGGCGCTGGCGACCAGCACCACCAGCCTGCCGTTGCTGCACGTGGGGCTGTTCCTGCCCGTCGTGTTCGTCGCGACCTACATCCGGCGGTTCGGCTCGCGCTACTTCGCCTTCGGGATGGTCGCGTTCATGGGCTACTTCTTCGCCATGTTCGTGCGTCCGCAGCTGCCGCAGCTGCCCGCGCTGGCGCTGGCGGTGGTCTCCGGTGCGCTCAGCGCCTACCTGATGCGGTTCGTCGTGTTGCGCGACAACCCGCGCGGCGTGCTCGAACGGGGGCGGCGAACGTTGCGAGCGCAGGTGCACGGGCTGCTGCACGACGTCCGCGACGTGGCGCAGAACCCGGACGTGCAGCGGCACCGCAGGCGGTTGCAACACCGCTCGGTGCGGTTGAACGAGACGGCGCTGATGCTGGAGAACAACGTCGCCGAGCTGCCCGGGCTCGACGAGCAAGGCCGTGAGCTGCTGCGCCGGCGGGTGCTGGCGGTGGAGCTCGCCGCGGAGAACACGCTCACACCGCTGATGCGCGTGCTGGACCACCCCAGCGGTGGTGGTGCTGTGTCGCACGCGATCGCGGGGCTGCTCGCGCTGGTGCAGAGCGAT
>NZ_JAFRFW010000460.1:0-4886 GCF_017434145.1 Saccharopolyspora sp.
AGCGCCCCGATCCGGTCCGCGCCGCGGCCGCGCAGCACGCGCTCGCCGTGCTCCAGCGCGGGGTTGAGCCCGGCGTCCGGGTCGTCGGCGACGACTTCCACGCCCGCCGCCGCGAACGAGTCCGTCAGCTCCGAGTCGGAGGTCACCACCAGCACTTCGCGAACGCCCGCGGTGCGCCGGGCCGCCTCGACCGTGTCGTGCGCGACCGCGCTCACCAGCGCGGCGTGCGCGTCGGCGGGCCGGTCGCCGCGCAGCCGGGTCTTCGCCAGCCGCAGCGGCTTGATCGGCACCAGGAGGGAGGCGGGAACGCTCATGCCGCCATCCTCCGCCCGCGGCGGCCCCCGCCCGGGCAGCGGTGCCGGGGAGGTAACTTGACAGCCGCTCTGGCGAGAGGAGATGGGCGTGGAACCGGGAAATCTCAAGCGGCCGCGCAGACGCACGAAGGAGCGGCCGGCCACCGGCATGGGCCGGTTCTGGCTGCGGTTCGCGGCGATCGTGTTCTACCCGCTCACCGCCCTGCTCGCCCGGGTGCGGGTGCACGGGCTGGCGAACATCCCCGCGACCGGTCCGGTGGTGCTGGTGCTCAACCACGTTTCGCACCTGGATCCGCTCTACGACGCCGTGACGGTGCACCGGGCTGCGCGGATCCCGCGGTTCATGGCCAAGAACACGCTGTGGAACGTGCCGGTGCTGCGCAACGTGCTCGACGGCGTCGCCCAGATCCCGGTCGTGCGGCAGACCACCGACGCGCAGAAGAGCCTGCAAGCCGCGCACGACGCCTTGGAAACGGGCAAGGTCGTGATCATCTACCCGGACGGGACGGTCACCAAGGATCCCGACGGCTGGCCGATGGTGCCGAAGGCCGGTGTCGCGCGGCTCGCGCTGGAGCACGACGTGCCGATCGTTCCGATCGCCCGCTGGGGAACCCGGGACCTCTACAACCACTACGAGAAGAAGTTCCGCCCGTTCCCGCGCAAGACGGTGCACCTGCGCGTCGGTGAGCCGTTGGACGTTTCGGAGTTCCGCGGCAAACCGGCCGACAACGCGACGCTGCGCGCGGTGAGCGAGTTGGCCATGGGGCGGGTGCGGGAACTGCTCGGCGAGATCCGCGAGCAGCAGCCGCCCGCCGAGTTCTACTCGCCCGCTCGGCGGCGGGTGCAGGGCGGCTCCGCGGGGGGTTCGCGGGACGGCGCCGCGGGGGAAACTCCGCAAAACCGCGCCGCGGGGGAGACTCCGCAAAACGGCGCTCGGGATGAGACTCCGCAGAACGACACCGCGGGGGAGACTTCGCAGAACGGCGTTGCGGGGGAAACCTCGCAGAACGACACCGCGGATGAATCCCCGCAGAACGGCGCCACGCGTGGGCGGGACGGATCGGCCGGGAGCCCGCGCGAGGACTCGGACGATCTCCCGCAGCACAAGCGCGAGCGCCTGCAGGGCGACGATGAGCGGGCCTGAACCGCTGCGCCGGGTCACCGTGCTCGGCGCCGGTTCGTGGGGCACCACGTTCGCCAAGGTGCTCGCCGACGCCGGGTCGGAAGTGACGTTGTGGGCGCGCCGCGCCGAAGTCGCCGAGGAGATCAACCGGCAGCACCGCAACGAGGACTACCTGCCCGGCGTGACCCTGCCGGAATCGCTGCGCGCCACGGATGACGCCGCCGCCGCGGTGCACCGGGCGCAAGCCGTGGTGCTGGCGGTGCCCAGCCAGAACCTGCGGGAGAACCTGGCCGGTTGGCAGCCGCTGCTGCCGGACGAGGCGACGCTGGTGAGCCTGGCCAAGGGCGTCGAACTGAGCACCCTCAAGCGGATGAGCCAGGTGGTGGCCGAGGTCGCGGACGTGCCGATGCAGCGCGTGGCCGTGGTCTCCGGACCGAACCTGGCCAAGGAGATCGCCGCCGGTGAGCCCACCGCGACCGTCGTGGCCTGCGCCGATCACGACCGCGCCGTCGCGTTCCAGGCGGCGTGCTCCACCGGCTACTTCCGCCCCTACACCAACACCGATCTGGTCGGCATCGAGCTGTCCGGGGCGTGCAAGAACGTGATCGCGCTCGCCTGCGGCATGGCCGCCGGGCTCGGGCACGGCCACAACACGATGTCCTCGCTGATCACCCGCGGGCTGGCGGAGACCACCCGGCTCGGGGTGGCGCTCGGCGCGGAGCCGATGACGTTCGCCGGGCTGGCCGGGATGGGCGACCTGGTGGCCACCTGCACCTCGCCGCTGTCGCGGAACCGGACCTTCGGCGAGCGGCTGGGCCGCGGCGAATCCGTGCTCGCCGCGCAGCAGGCCGCGCACGGGCAGGTCGCGGAAGGCGTGAAGTCGTGCTCGTCCATCCGGGAGCTCGCCGCGCGGTGCGGGGTGGAGATGCCGATCACCGAGGTGGTGCACCAGGTCTGCCACGAGGGCCTGGAACCCGGCCCGGGGGCGGCGCTGCTGCTGGGGCGGGAACGCAAAGCCGAGTGACGGGAGGGAAATGACGGCGTTCAGCGCGGATTCCGGGGCGGATTCCGGGGCGGAGTTCGGCGACGGCACGCGTTGCGTGCACGGCGGGCACGGCGGGGAACGACCCGGTGAGCCGCTCGCGCCCGGGCCGGTGTTCGCGGCGCCTTACCACCTCGGCGGTGACTCGGCGGATTTCTACGGCCGGGCGGGCAATCCCACCTGGCGGGCGCTGGAAGCCGCGATCGGCGACCTCGACGGCGGGCCCTGCGTGCTGCTGCCCTCCGGCATGGCCGCGATCAGCACGTTGCTGCGCAGCGTGCTGCGGGCGGGGGATTCGCTGCTGCTGCCCATCGACGGCTATTACGCGACCCGCCAGTTCGTGCAGGACGAGATGGACGCGCTTTCGTTGCGCGTAAAGGAAATCCCGACCACCGGTCCGTGGCCGGAAGGGATCTTCGACGGGGTCCGGCTGGTGCTGCTGGAAACCCCGTCCAACCCCGGGCTGGACGTCTGCGACATCGCCGAACTCGCGCGGCGCGCGCACGCGGCGGGTGCGCTGCTGGCGGTGGACAACACCACGGCGACGCCGCTGGGGCAGCGGCCGCTCGAGCTCGGCGCGGACTTCGCGATCGCCAGCGACACCAAGGCGTTGTCCGGGCACAGCGATCTGCTGCTGGGGCACGTGTCCACTGCGGACGGCGAGTGGGCCGAGCGGTTGCGCAAGGCGCGCACGCTTTCCGGCTCGATTCCCGGGCCGTTCGAGACCTGGCTGGCACACCGCAGCCTCGGCACGCTCGACCTGCGCTTGGCGCGGCAGGCGCAGAACGCCTCCGCGCTGGCCGAGGCGCTGCGCGGGCGCGTGCGCGGGTTGCGCTGGCCCGGGCTGTCCGACGATCCCGCGCACGCGGCCGCGCGGGCGCAGATGCGGCGTTGGGGCGGGGTTTTCCGCTTCGAGCTCGCCGACGCCGACGCGGTGGCGGAGTTCGTGCGCCGCAGCCGGCTCGTTTCGCAGGTGACCAGTTTCGGCGGCGTGCACAGCACCGTCGACCGGCGGGCGCAGTGGGGCGATCCGGTGCCCGAGGGATTCGTGCGCTTCTCCGCCGGGTGCGAGGACACCGATGATCTGGTCGCCGACGTGCTCGGGGCGCTCAACTGAGGCCCGCGGGGTTTCCCGTTCTCGCTCGTCGCGGTCGCACCGCTCGCAAACCCCGGTTGAGCTGCGATCCCGCCCCCTGCCCGAGGGTGTGAGATGGGCGGAGTCCGCTTGACGGGTAACCCGGCGTGCTGGTTGAGTACTCGCCGTGTTGCCGCGAGCCATGACCGTCAGCTGGGGTCACATCGACCTTCGCCGGGTGGCGAGCGCGCTTTGTCCGCTGCGGTGATCCACCCGGCGTCCCGGGCCTGAGCCCGCATTCCCCGGCCGCTTCCCGGCCACCGCAGCGCTTTCCGGCGCATTCCGCGCGAACTCCCGCGCGACGCAGCCGATCCCGCGACGCCGCAGAACCCGAGGGTGGACACCGCGCCGCCGCGCGATCCCGATCAATTCGACCGATTCACGAGGACATCCACGTGTTCGCAGTACCTCCCAACACCGTCGCCGCCGAAGCGGACCGCTCCCTGGCGCACCCGGCGCGGATCGCCCGCGAGTTCGCCGCCGACCGGCAATCGTGGGCGCACCGGCTGCGCTACGACCCGCAGCAGCGCTGGTCCGGCCTGCTGGAACGCACCGCCGGGTACGAAGCGTGGCTGCTGAGCTGGTTGCCGGGGCAGCACACCGAACTGCACGACCACGGTGGCGCCACCGGCGCTTTCACCGTCGTGTCCGGTTCGGTCGACGAGCGGGTGGTCCGGTCCACCGCCACCGGCCCGGCCGAGGAGTGGCGCACCATCGAGACCGGTCAGTCGCGGGTGTTCGGCCCGGACTACGTGCACCAGGTCGTCAACGACGGCCCGGATCCGGCGATCACCGTGCACGTGTACCGCCCCGCCCGCACCCGCATGACCCGCTACTCCCTCGACCCGGTCCGCGGCCTCACCACTGCTTGACTCCGAAACCCTTCGCGTCGGGTGGAGGTCGCGCCCGACCGAACCAAGGGGGCCGATGGGGAAGCGGTGCGGGGTTGCGGCGCACCGCACAGCGCAGCGGGTGGCAGCATCGCAGGTGACGACCCAGGAGAGTCCTCCGCGATGCCCACTTCGCTGCCCGCGGCGAGTTCGCCGCTGCTGGAACCGGCCGTCGAGCTGCGCCGCGACGACCACCGCCCGCTGGCGGTGCAGCTCGCCGACGCGCTGCGGCACGCCGCCACCCTCGGCCACCTGCGGGGTGGTGACCGGCTGCCGTCCACCCGCGCGCTGGCGCGGCACCTCGGCGTGAGCCGCACCGTCACCGCCGCGGCCTACGAGCAGCTGCACGCCGAAGGCTGGATCGTCGGCAAGCACGCCTCAT
>NZ_JAFRFW010000461.1:0-2267 GCF_017434145.1 Saccharopolyspora sp.
CGCGGGTTCGCTGTCCCGCAGCGCATCCGAGGCCTGTTCGGGCAGCTCCGCGGCGTCCCTGCCCGTGCCGCCGCGCACCGCGTCGACCAGCAGGTACAGCGTGAGCAGCGTGGCGCTGTAGGTCTTGGTGGCCGCGACCGCCCGCTCCTGGCCCGCGCGGATGTCCACCGACAGCTCCGCGGTGGAGTTCAGCGTCGAGTCGGCGGTGTTGGTGACCGCGACGGTGGTGGCCCCGCGCCGCCGCGCCGCTGCGGTGACCTCGATCAGGTCCGGTGAACCGCCGCTCTGGCTGACCGTCAGCAGCAGCACGTCGGTCAGGTCCGGCCGCGCGCCGTAGAGCGTCGTGGTGGATGGCGAGACCAGCCCGGCAGGCAGTTCCAGCAGGACTTCGATCAGATATTTCGCGTACAGCGCCGCGTGGTCGCTGGAGCCGCGGGCGGCCAGCAGCGCGAACCGCGGCTTGCGCTCGGCGATGGTCGCGGCAACCGCCGCGATCTGCTCGCGGGCGGCGAGCAGCTCGGCGAAGATCCGCGGCTGCTGGTCGATCTCGGCGCGCATTCGCTCACCGGGGCTGGTCATGGGTACCTCTCCGCGATCGAAGTCCAGGTCTAGACCATTATTGCTGATCGGGCCCGCACGCCGGGGCGCGGCGTGCCTGCGCACACCGAGCTTGGCCCGGTGGACCGCGGGTGCGCCACCCGGTCGGCAGACCAAGATCACCCGATGCGAATACTGGTGAGAACGTGATGACGGCGCACGGCTTCAGGCATCCTGGACAGTCATGGCGCTGCTTCGCGCACGGCCGTGCGGGCGGTCCGTGCGCGGTGCCCAGGTACGGGTAGGAGGACAGATGCTGGAAACGTCGGTGTCCGGCGGGGCGGACACCCCGGTTCGCGTGCAGCGCGAACCCAAGTACTGGGGCCTGAAGCAGCACCTGCTGGACATGCTGCGATCCCTGCCGCCGGGCTCTCCGATCCCCACCGAACGCGCGCTCGCCGCCGAGTTCGACGTCTCGCGCACCACCGTGCGCCAGGCGCTGGCCGAGCTGACCGTCGAAGGCCGCCTGCTGCGGGTGCAGGGCAAGGGCACCTTCGCCGCCAAACCCAAGGTCGCGCAGCGGCTGCAGCTGTCCAGCTACACCGAGGACATGCGCGCGCAGGGCCGCCAGCCCACCTCGCGCCTGCTGGAAGTCGTGGAGGAACCGGCGGGCGAAGAACTCGCCACGCTGCTCGGCACCCGAACCGGCTCGACCGTGCTGCGGCTGCGGCGGCTGCGGCTGGCCGACGCGGAGCCGATGGCCATCGAGACCACGCACCTGGCGCTGTCCCGGTTCCGCGGGCTGACCTCGAAGCTGGCGGAGGACGGTTCGCTGTACCGGGTGCTGCGCGAGCAGTTCGGCGTCGCGCTCGGGCACGCCGACGAAACGATCGAGACCGCGCTGGCCAGCCCGGAGGAGGCCGAAGCGCTGGGCGCCGACGTGGGCCTGCCGATGCTGCTGCTGTCCAGGCACTCCTTCGACGCGGACGGCGAGCCGGTCGAGTGGGTGCGATCCATCTACCGCGGCGACCGCTACAAGTTCGTCGCCCGCCTGAACCCGCCGGCTTCCTGACTCGGGGAGCAACGATCAGCTACCGCTACGAGACCGGCCGTGCCGACTTCAGCGACCTCGCGGGCGGGTTCGTGCTCAAGGCCGTTCCCGGCTTCCCCGGGTTCCCGGTCCGGCTGGCCAGTGAAGTGTTCCAGCGGGCGGCGCAGCTGTGCGGTGCGGCGGAGCGGGTCACGCTGTGGGACCCGTGCTGCGGCAGCGGCTACCTGCTGAGCACGATCGGACTGCTGCACCGGCAGCGGCTCGCGGCGGTGTTCGGCACGGATGCGGACCCCGACGCGCTCGGGGTGGCGGCGAGCAACCTGCGGATGCTCTCGCGGGACGGTCTGCTCGAACGCCGCCGGGAGCTCGCCGGGATGGCCGAGCGCCACGGCAAGAACTCGCACCAGGCGGCCGTCGACGCCGCCGACCGCCTCATCGCGGGACTGCCATCGGAGCCCGGCCCGCGAACCGGCGCGGCCGTGGCGAACGCCTTCGATCCGGAGCAGACCGCAGCAGCGCTCGGCGGGCGGGCGCCGGACATCGTCTGCACCGACGTGCCTTACGGCGATCAGGTCGGCTGGTCCGGCGCTCCCGACGATCCGATTCCGGCGCTGATCCGCTCGATCGCCGAGGTCGTGCCGCCGTCCGCGGTGATCGCGGTGACCTGCCGGGCGCGGAA
>NZ_JAFRFW010000462.1:0-3344 GCF_017434145.1 Saccharopolyspora sp.
CCCGGGAGGCTGTGGCGCGACCGGCTCTCCCCCGGCCAGCTGCACCGGGAGTACTGGCGCCGGTCGGTGGAATGCCGGGACGGGCTTTCGAAGCTTTCGCCCTGGCTGCGCGACGTCGGTTACAGCAGCGCGGACCCACCGGGCGAGCAGGCGGCCGCGGTGCGCCGCGCCCTGTGGCTGCGCGAGCGCGGGCACACGCCCTCCTCGGACGCGCCGCTGCTGGTCGCCGCGCCGGCTGCCGCGAACACGACGGTGGACAGCGACGTGGCCGAGCTCGTCCGGCTCGCCGAGGCCATGCCCGAGCAGGAATGAGAGGTTCCGGTGCAGCGACTCATCACCGCAGGTCAAGTGCTGGTAGGCCCGGCCGGGGAACGGATCCCGGACGGAGCGGTGCTCGTCGACGACGACACGATCACCGCGGTCGGCCCGCGCGCCGAGGTCGAAGCGCAAGCCGGTGCCGAAGCCGTGCGGCACAGCGCAGCCACCGTGCTGCCCGGCTTGATCAACGGCCACGTGCACCTGGTTTGGGATGCCGGTTTCGGAATGCTGGACCGGTATCAGGAGGCCGGTGACGAGCAGCTGCTGCTCGGCATCGCCGGTCGCGCGCAGCAGGCCCTCCGCGCCGGGGTCACCACCTTGCGGGATCTGGGGGATCGCGGCGGGCTCGTGCTGCGGGTGCGCGATTCGATCGACCGCGGGGAAATCACCGGTCCGCGCCTGCTCGGTTCCGGCCCGCCGCTCACTCCGCCGAAGGGGCACTGCTGGTTCTTCGGCGGCGAAGTGGACGGCCCGGAGGCGATCCGCGACCGGATCCGCCGCAACGCCGAGCTCGGCGCCGACGTGATCAAGGTGATGGCCAGCGGCGGCCAGATGACCCGGGAATCGGCGCCCACCTGGCAGAACCAGTTCGACGGCGACGAACTGGCGCTGGTGGTCAAAACGGCCGCCGAGTACGAGCTTCCGGTGGCCGCGCACGCGCACGGCACCGACGCGATCGTGGCCGCGGTCGAGGCCGGGGTCGACACCCTGGAGCACTGCTCGTGGCAGGCCACCGGTGGCGAGGGAGCCGACCTGCGCGACGACGTCGCGCGCGAGATCGCCCGCCGCGGCATCACCGTCTGCCACGCCTACCCGCCGGACTGGGCCGGATTCGCCCGGATCACCGGCGAGGCGGGTGCCCGAGCCGCGGTCGAGCGGGTGCGCTGGATGGACGAGTTCGGCGTGCGGTTCGTGCCCGGCACCGACGGCGGCCTGCCGACCTCGGTGTTCGACAACTACGCGGGCGCGTTGAACTACTACGTCGAGGCGGTCGGCTGGAGCGCGGAACGGGTGCTCGACATGGCCACCACCGGTGCGGCGCAGGCGCTCGGCCTGACAGGGGTCGGTCGGCTCGCTCCCGGGTGCGCGGCGGACGTGCTGGCGCTCGACGGCGATCCGCTGGCGGACTTCGCCGCGCTGCACCGGCAGCGGCTGGTGCTCGCGCGGGGCCGCGCGGTCGCCCCCGACGCGCAACTTCTTTCCGAGTGAACGGACCGTTTGACCAATCTAGCGGGACGAAAGTTCCGTTCACTCCGGCTTGATATCACTGGCTGGGACCACGTTGACGGTCCATCGCGCTGCTGCGAACCTTCCGCGCATGTCCGAGCGCCCCGCCCTCACCGGGCGCCTGCACGTCGACCTCCGGCGCCAAGCCAGCGCGATCTGTCACCGCGGCTGATCCTTCGCGCCGGGATGCGCTGATTCCCGGCGAAGACCGCGTTGAAGGGTCGCCGCTCGGCGGCCGCATGGTCCCGCTCACCGGCCGGTGCCCAGCAGTTCCGCACCGCCGGGAGATGCCGTCGCCGAACGAAAGCGAACGACCTTGCGCCGTCGTGACTTCCTGTCCGCACTCGTACTGACCACCTCCGCGGGCGCGCTCACCGCGTGCGCGAGCACACCGAGCGGGAACGAACCGGTTCCGGTGCCCGACCGGGTCGGACCCGAAGAGCTCCGCAGGGTGCGGCTGCGGGTCGGCGACCAGAAGGGCAATTCGCAGTCCCTGCTGCGCTCGGCGGGCCTGGACCGCGCGCCTTACGCCATCGAGTGGTCCACGTTCACCTCCGGCCCTCCGCTGCTGGAGGCGGTGTCCGCGGACGCCGTCGACGCGGGCGGCGTCGGCAACACCCCGCCGCTGTTCGCCGCGGCCGCGAAGCGCGACGTGAAGGCCATCTCGGTGTCCAGGGGCAACGTGACCAGCGATGCGCTGGTCGTGCGCAAGGACTCCCCGCTGCAGCGGGTCGAGGACCTGCGCGGCAAGAAGATCGCCGTGGCCAGGGGCAGTTCCGCGCACGGCCAGGTCCTGCTGAACCTCCGCAAGATCGGCATGAGCCCGGACGACGTGCAGCTGGTGATCCTGCAACCCGCCGACGCGCTCGGCGCGTTCAACAGCGGCGACGTGGACGCTTGGGCGATCTGGGACCCGTACTTCTCGCAGGTGCGGCTGGAAACCGGCGCGCGGGTGCTCACCGACGGCACCGGCATCGCCAACGGCTACGACTTCCTGATCGCGGGCACCGCGGCGCTCGCCGACCCGGCCCGCAACACCGCGCTGGCCGACTTCGCGGTGCGGCTGGCGAAGGCGCAGGTCTTCTCGGACCGGCACCGGCCGGAACGCGCGCGGGCCTGGGCGCAGGACACCGGACTGCCGATCGAGGTGACGACTCCGGCCACCGAGGCGGGGCCGAACCTGCCGATTCCGCTGGACGCGGAGGTGATCCGGTCCTCGCAGCAACTCGCGGACGCGTTCGTGCAGGCCAAGGAGATCCCGCGCCCGTTCCGGTTCGCCGACTACGTCGACACCCGCTTCCAGCCGCAGCTCGCCGCATTCCACTGAGCCGCCGCTCGTCGACCTGATCTCCGAACGCAGGGAGGACGCCGCCATGAGCATCACGTTGCACTGGTTCCTGCCCACCCACGGCGACGGGCGGTCCATTGTGGACCGTCCGCACGTCACAGCCTCCGGTGCGCACACGCCCAGGCAGCCGGACGTCGACTACCTGGCGCAGGTCGCGCAGGCCGTCGAGCACCTCGGCTTCACCGGGATGCTCACCCCGACCGGCAGCTGGTGCCAGGACGCGTGGGTCACCACGGCCGCGCTGCTGGGGCGCACCAAGCGCATCAAGTTCCTGGTCGCCTTCCGGCCCGGCTCGCTCACCCCGACGCTCGCGGCGCAGATGGCGACGACGTACCAGCGGGTCTCCGGCGGCAGGCTGCTGCTGAACATCGTCACCGGCGGTGAGTCCGTGGAGCAGCGCCGCTACGGGGACTGGCTGGACCACGACAAGCGCTACGAGCGCACCGACGAG
>NZ_JAFRFW010000463.1:0-3178 GCF_017434145.1 Saccharopolyspora sp.
CAGACGCCGGCGACCTCCTTGATCCAGTCCCGGTATTCGGTGATGTTGTTGTAGGCCGTGGAGGTGGCCCGGTCACTGGTCGAGGCCACCCCGACCTGCTTGCCGTTGGAGAACATCGGCCCGCCGGAGTCGCCGCCGGCCGGGATGCCGGTGCCGCGCTCGGCGCAGACCGCGGTGCCGCCGCGGTAGTCCGTGCAGGCGATGTCGGTGACCTTGACGTCGGCGACCTTCAGGTTGGTCGCCTGGCACTCGGCCTCCGGCTTGTCCGTGCAGGTCGCGCCCCAGCCGTAGGTCTGCACGGTGTCGCCGTTGGCGACGTCGCCGGTTTCGCCGAGCGGCGCGAACTCGACGTTCATCGGGCGGTCCACGTTGACCAGCGCGAGGTCCACGCTGTCGTGGATGTGCACGCCGCCGGACTTGGCCTTGAACTCCTCGCCCTCGTGCTGGTTGAGGCTGCCGACGCGGAAGCTGATGGCTCCGTCCTCGGCGCCTTCCACGCAGTGCTGGGCGGTCAGCACCCATTCCGGCGAGATGGCCGTGGCGGTGCACGCCTCCTGGCCGTTGTTGAGCAGGCGGGCCGCCCAGGGAGCGTCCGTGGCGTCCTCCCCGTCGATGATCATCGGCTGCAGGTCGGACGGCGGAGCGGGCGCCGCGGGAGCCGCGGCTTGGGCTGGGACGGCGAACGCGGCGGCGGCCAGGGCCAAGCCCGCAGCGCCGGTCAGAACTCGGACCAGAGACACGCTGATCTCCTCTGGGTAGCAGCGGCAACGCTGTACGGAGCGGCTTCGAACACGCTCCATACCCTCACCCGAACGGGTAATGGGTCAACCAATTGGTCACTATTCGCCACCGCGACTGCGAGCTGAGTTCTGATCGAGATGCGCCGATCGACGGACTCAACCAACAATCGGGTGCCCACTATGGCGCCGGTCGGACGTCTCCCGCACCTCGGCGGCCGCACCTCGATGAGCAGCGGGGACACCCATGGAGATCACCGAATACCGCCCGGGCACCCCGTGCTGGGTGGACCTCGGCGTGCCCGACCCCAGCACGACATCCGAGTTCTACGCCGAGCTGTTCGGCTGGACCGTGCACGACACCGGCGACGAAGGCGGCGGGTCCCGGATGTGCCTGCGCCACGGCAAACCCGTCGCGGGCATCGGCCCGCACTCCGGCGGCAGCAGCGGCCCGCGGTCGTGGACCACCTACATCTGCGTCCGCGACGCCGACGCCGCAGCGGAAGCGGTGCGCAGGGCGGCGGGGCAGGTGCAGCTGGAGCCGATGGACGTGCTGGACGCTGGCCGCATGGCGGTGTTCACCGACCCCTCGGGAGCGGCCATCGCGGCGTGGCAGCCCAACGAGCACATCGGCTCGGCCGTGCTGGACGAACCCGGCGCCCCCTGCTGGCACGAACTCGCCACCCGCGACCCGGAATCCGCGGTGGAGTTCTACTCCGCCGTGTTCGGCTGGGAGGCGGCCAACGAGCAGATCGGCGCGGAGGACTACACCGCCTGGCGGCTGGAGGGGCGCACGATCGCGGGCATGATCCAGATGACCGCGAGCTGGCCCACCGAGCTGCCCGCGCACTGGACGGTCTACTTCACCGTCGCCGACACCGACGCCGCGATCGAGCACCTCGACCGGCTCGGCGGAACCGTGCTCGCGGGCCCCACCGACATCGAGCCGGGCCGGTTCGCCGTGGTGCACGACCCGGCGGGTGGGCTGTTCGGCATCATCGC
The DNA here is from genome assembly GCF_017434145.1 of Saccharopolyspora sp. Classification (NCBI taxonomy): domain Bacteria; kingdom Bacillati; phylum Actinomycetota; class Actinomycetes; order Pseudonocardiales; family Pseudonocardiaceae; genus Saccharopolyspora; species Saccharopolyspora sp. The sequence continues at coordinate 1,740 of NZ_JAFRFW010000463.1, forward strand.
GATCAACCCCGCGGCCGCGCCGGGTTGACGCCGCGGCTCGCGGCCGGGGGCGATCAATGCCTCGATCGGGTCCTGTCGCCGAAGGGCAGGACGCGCTTAGGCTGCTCGAACCGGGAGCCGCTGAGGGGATTCGAACCCCTGACCATCCGCTTACAAGGCGGGCGCTCTGCCTACTGAGCTACAGCGGCGCACAGCAACCGGCGATGCCGGCGACCACGCGGACACATCGTAATCACCGCACGCCCGCCGCGAGCAGGCGGTCGCGCAGGACCCTCGCACGCGGGCGCGCGAGGCGAAGTGTCAGGCTCGTGACCGAGGACACCCGAGGTCCGTGCAACAGCAACGGCAACGGCGCCGATGGGCGAGGTGACGATCAAGGCGAGCCGCCGGGAGCGGTGAGCAGGAAGGTGGTTTCGACGGTGGGAATCACGCAGCGCGCCCGTGGTGTGCTGCGGCGGCGCGAACCGGCCGAGACGGTCGGGACCCGCAACGCCGTTTACGGGCCGGCACTGCCCGACGAATCGACCGTCCACTTGGTCATGGACCTAGGACTGCGCATCGGCGAGGTCCAGATGGCCAGCGGTGCGGGCGCCTCCGACGTGACGGCCACGATCATCGGCGTGGTCAGCGCCTACGGTCTGCCGCACTGCGAGGTCGACGTGATCTACACGTCGATCACGGTTTCCTGCTACCGCGGCACCGAGTCGGTGCCGATCACCTCGCTGCGCGTGGTGCGCAACCGCTCGATCGACTACACCCGCCTCGACGACGTGGAAAAGCTGGTCCGGCGGATCACCGCCGGCGAGATGTCCGCCGCGGAGGCGTACTCGGAGCTGGACCAGATCACCTCCGCACCGCACCCGTTCCCGCGCTGGGTGGCGACGCTGGCCTGGGCCGGGATGGCGGCTTCGCTGTCGGTGCTGCTCGGCGGCGGCCCGCGGCTGGCCATCGTGGCCGCCGTGGCGACCGCGCTGGTGGACCGGATCGGGCGGGTGCTGAACAAACGCGCGCTGCCGTTCTTCTTCCAGCAGGCGGTGGGCGGTGCCATCGCCACCACCATCGCGTTGCTGTGCTCGTACCGGGAGAGCTTCCTACCGGAGGGGTCCGGCGCCCTCGCGGTGGCGGCGAGCATCATCGTGCTGCTGTCCGGGATGACCGTCGTCGGTTCCATGCAGGACGCGATCACCGGGTACAACGTGACCGCCGCCGGGCGGATCGCCGAGATCGCGCTGATGTCCGCCGGGTTGATCGCAGGCGTGGTGCTGGCCCTCTACACCGGTTCCCAGTTGTTCGGCCAGATCGCCGGGGACCCCAGGCTCGCGGGCGCGATGTTCAAGGACGTCGGCGGCGCGCAGATCGAGTCCAAGGCGCTGGTGATCCCGGTGCAGACCCTGGCGGGCGCGTCGACATCCGCGTGCTTCGCGCTGGCCAGCTACGCA